>DATIUU010000322.1:0-3379 GCA_035466635.1 Woeseiaceae bacterium | reverse complement strand
CGCTACCTCGTCGCCTACGCCCGCGGGGTCGACGAAGTCAAGGAGCCGGTCGACCGGCTGCTTGCCGACCTCGAGCTGCCGGTGACGGCCCTGTTCTCGACGCTCGGCCGCACCGCCGCGCGCGGGCTCGAGAGTTCCTGGGCGGCGCACAAGATGCGCGACGTGTTCGACGAGATGATGGCGAACCTGAAGCGCGGCGACATGGCGACGGCGAACATGGAGAAGTTCGATCCGGCGACGTGGGAGGCGGACGTCAAGGGCGTCGGCTACGGCGAAGCACCGCGTGGTTCGCTCGGTCACTGGATCCACATCAAGGACACCAGGATCGAGAGCTACCAGTGCGTCGTACCGTCGACGTGGAATGCGTCGCCGCGCGACCCGGCCGGCAACATCGGCGCCTACGAGGCGGCACTGCTCGGTACCCCGATGGTGAATCCGGAACAGCCGCTGGAGATCCTGCGGACGATCCACAGCTTCGACCCCTGCCTCGCCTGTGCCTCGCACATCATGTCGCATGACGGCAGGGAACTGGCCACGGTCAAGGTTCGATAGGAGGGTTTGGCATGGCTACGAGCAGAGTAGCGACGGGCAGCAACGACTATGCGGGCACCGTATACGTGTTCGAGGTTCCCGTGCGCATCTGGCACTGGGTCCACGCGCTCGCCATTACCGTGTTGGCCATAACGGGCTACCTGATCGCGAACCCGCTGCCTTCGATGAGCGGCGAGGCCAGCGACAGCTTCCTGATGGGCAACATCCGGCTGATCCACTTCAGCGCGGCCATGGTGTTTGCCGTCGGGCTCTTCGTGCGCTTCTACTGGGCGATCGTCGGCAACGAGTACGCACGCGGGCTGCTGCTCGTGCCGGTCTGGCGCGCCCAGTTCTGGAAACGCCTGTGGCACGAAGTGATGATGTACTCGTTCCTCACGCGCAAGGTCGCGAAGTACCGCGGCCACAACCCGCTGGCGCAGCTCGCGATGTGGCTCTTCAACGTGGCGCTCGGCCTGTTCATGGTGTGCACGGGCTTCGCGCTGTACAGCCAGGGCACCGGTGCCGGCAGCTGGGCGGACCGCTGGTTCGGCTGGGTGTTCGTCATCGAGCCGAGCTCGCAAGCCGTGCGCATGTGGCACCTGCTGGGCATGTGGCTGATGGTGTTCTTCGTCATCATTCACATCTACATGGTGATCCGTGCTGAGTTCATGTCGCGGCAGAACGGCATCAGCGTGATGATCGACGGTGTGCGGCGATTCAAGGACGACGGTCCGCGCGACCCGCAATGACGGAGACAGTCCTCAGCCACGCGGACGGGGACCCGGGCGCGTTTTACACCCTGGTCCTCGGTATCGGCAACGTACTCTGGGCTGACGAGGGTTTCGGCATCCGTGCCGTGGAAGCCCTGCATGCGCGCTACACGTTCCCGGAGGACGTGCGCCTGATGGACGGCGGAACCCAGGGCATCTTCCTGTTGCCCTGGGTCTGCAGCGCCAGGCGCCTCTTGATCTTCGACGCGGTCGACTTCGGCATGGAGCCGGCGGCGCTGCGCATGGTGCAGGGCGACGAAGTACCGTGCTTCATGGGCGCCAAGAAGGTCAGCATGCACCAGGCCGGTTTCCAGGAAGTGCTGTCGTCGGCGACGCTGTCCGGCTCACTCCCCGGCGAGCTCGTGCTGATCGGCGTGCAGCCCCTGACCCTGAATGACTACGGCGGCAGCCTGACCGCCGGCGTGAAGGCACGCATCGGCGAGGCCGTCGAGCTGGCCTGCGAGGTCCTGCGCGGCTGGGACATCGAGGTAAGGGAGCGCAACAAGCCGCTCGCAGGCGCCGAGCGGATCGGCCCCGGGGCGCTCGATATGCGCGATTACGAAGAGGGACGGCCGAAAATGGCAGGAGAAGCACCGTGAGTCATGTCCTGATCGACCGCCTGATCGACGAGCTCGGTTACGAGCGCGTGACGCGCGACAACCACGACGAGTTCGTCGCGGCAGACGGTATGAACGTGCTGTTCTTCCCGGGCGACCCGGCGACGGTGAAGGATGCGACCGACGTCGCGGTGGTGCTGCCGGAGCTTGTCGCTGCGTTCGACGGGCAGCTCAGGCCGGGCGTCGTCACGGATACCTTCGGCGACGGCACCGCGCTCAAGCGCCAGTACGGTTTCAGTCACTTCCCCGCGCTCGTTTTCGTGCGCGGCGGCGGCTACGTCGGCACCATTTGCCGCATCCAGGACTGGGCGGAGTACCTCGAACAGGTGAGTAACCTGCTCGTTGCTGCGCCGCGCCGCGCACCGGGATTCAGCATCCCCGTCGTGACGGAGGGCAATGCATGAACATCAGGGACATACCGGTACGCGTCATCGGGCCGGGCAGCCAGCCGGCTGACGGCGATGCCATCACCTACCTGGACATGCCGAGCGACATGTCGACGTTCGTCGCCCCGCTCATGCCGGAGCCGGAAGACATGCTGCTCATGGACGGCGCGCGCGAGGCGATGGACTGGCTGTGCGCGGCGCTGGACGACTATGTGCCCGGCGGCGAGCCGGTGCTGGCGGACCTGAGTTCGCTGGACGAGGAAAGCAGGGACGTCGTCAACCAGATCCTCGGCGAAGGCGAAGTCAGCATTGTGTGCGACGACAAGGTGCGGAGCCGCACCCAGGAGTCGGTGCTCGCGGGCGTGTGGCGCACGTTCTTCTTCGATCGCGACGACCGCGTGGTCTGCGACCTGCTGGAAGTGGCCGCTGTGCCGCGGGTCGTCGGTCTCGCGGCCGAGAGCGCCGGCACGGTCGACACCGGGGCCGAAGGCGTCGGGCCGGACCTGGCCAACGCGTTGCCCATTCTCGTGGAACTGCAGGCGCAGCACGAGAATTACACGAACGGGGGTGCACCCCATTCGATCAACCTCACCCTGCTGCCGCTGTCGGAGCAGGAGCTCGAGTTCATCGACCAGCGCCTGGGCCGTGGGCCGGTCGACGTCCTGTCGCGCGCTTACGGCAAGTGCGAGGTCATCAGCACGAAGACGGCTGGCATCTGGTGGGTGCGCTACTACAATTCCATGGGTGTGCTGATACTCAACACGCTCGAAGTAGTGGACGTGCCCGTGGTCATCAAGGCGGCGCCCGAGGATCTCGTGGATTCGGCGGCGCGCCTCAAGGATATCCTCGAGCCCTACTGGTCCGAGGTCGCGTGACCGGCCCGCAGGACGGCGAGGGACAATCCCGGCTCGCAGACGACAGCCGTCTCGAGTGCCGCATCTGCTGGTACCTGTACGATCCGGCGGAAGGCGATCCGGTGCAGCAAATCGAGCCCGGCACGCCGTTTCTGCAGCTGCCCGGGCACTGGCGGTGCCCGCAGTGCGACGCCCCGCCGGGCGCGTTCCTGCCGGTGGAG
>DATIUU010000321.1:0-15331 GCA_035466635.1 Woeseiaceae bacterium | reverse complement strand
GGCTCGATCGTCGCCATGGCCGGCGACGGTATCCACGACGCGCCCGCGCTGGCGCAGGCGGACATCGGCATCGCGATGGGCACCGGCACCGACGTGGCGATCGAGAGCGCCTATGTCACGCTGGTGCGGGGCGACTTGCTCGGTGTGGCGAAGGCGCGCAACCTGAGCCGCGCGACGATGAAGAACATCCGCCAGAACCTGTTCTTCGCGTTCGCCTACAACACGGCGGGCGTACCGATCGCGGCGGGTATTCTCTACCCGTTCTTCGGTTTGCTGCTGAGCCCGATGTTCGCGGCAGCCGCGATGAGCCTTAGCTCGGTGTCCGTCATCGGCAATGCCTTGCGGCTGCGCAATACCGAGCTGTAGAGATGGTGGGCGATACCGGTCTCGAACCAGTGACCTCCGCAATGTGAGTGCGGCGCTCTCCCAACTGAGCTAATCGCCCCCATTTGTGGCAGTGTAGCCCAGGCAGCATCGCGGGGATTATCCGTATTTTCCCCATTGCCGGTCTCGGCGATGGCGGATGCTCAATCTAACCCGGCGCGTGCATCTCAACTCGGCGAGCGCAGAATAATTGTCTGAATCGAAGCTGGAGGCCTTCTGCCCGGATCCCAACCGCTGCAGACCCTGCAGGTATTACTCTTTCTTCTGGTAACTCACGACCCGGTGTTCGCCGTGCAAGTTGTAGAAAGTGTTGCCGCCGGCGACCCACTCCTTAAAACCGCCATCGAGATCGACGACATTCGTATAACCCATATCCTTCAGGGTCAGCGTGGCCAGAGCTGACCGGCCACCGGTGCGGCAGTAAAGAACAATTCTCGAATTTGGATTTTCTATGAGTTCCTGGATGTAGTACTCCAGTTTCCCCCGAGGAAACCACTGGGCCCCCTGAATATGACCGGCCTCGTATTCCGATTCGGTACGAATATCCAGCAGGACGAAATCGTCTTTTCCTGACAGGTAACCGGCAAGTTGCTGTGCAGATATGTGAGGCGCCCTGGACTTCGCTTCACTGCTTATCTCTTGCTTGCTCTTTATATCACCCCAGGCGTTCATGCTGATGAATGCGATCAGGATGATAAGAAAACTTCCGTATACGCGCATAGCTGTCAGCCTCACTCGAGCGATTGACTGAACACACTAGCAGAGAAACCCGGAAGGCGTTTGCTTCATTCACGGCTTCGCCGTTAGCAGTCGGCCATTGGTCTTCCTGATGAGAGCCCGTTCTCGGCATTAACGGCTGGTTGTAGTCTTCGCAGCCGCGTTGCGTCTACTCTGGCTCTTGAAGCCAAGTGGATATTTGCCGATACACTTCGGGACGGCTCAGGAGTTCACGGTGCCCCATCCGGTATCCGATCCATTGGCGGTGCTCCGGAATCGCCAGCGTTCGCGTGCTGTCCCGATGCCGTCCCAGGGCGCTGTCGAGAGGCACAAGCCCGTCCCCGATCAGCCGATCGCTCAGCATGCTTCGATTTGCCGCGCGTACGGCGGCTGCCGCATAGCTTTGTACACCAGAGGGCAGTGGCACGAATTGCCCGTCCGTCGAAACCGCGCCGTGGCGCAAGTCGGTAATGCCCGCGCTACGTCCCCTGCTCAGATACGTGAAAGGCGCAAGGTAAGGACTCAATTCCATTAACTGGTCCAGTCCGTGGCCGCCGCGTTCAAGCGGCGCGCCGTGATGCGGCGTACCCAGAAATACGAGCTTGCGGAGATACCCGGGCCACTTATGCCCTGCGCTCCGAGCGTGATAACAGGCGCTTCGAGCGACGAGTCCACCCATGCTGTGCCCCACGATCGCCAGCTCCTCGATCGACGAAGAGCAACTGCCAACCACCGTCTCCAGCATTTCTGCGAGCGCAAGTCCGTTGCTCGCAATAGGTAAGCCACTGTTATAGCGCAAGTAGAGTGGCCGATACCCGAGCTCATCGGCAAGCGCTGCACCGTGATCGTGCCCGTCGCGGCTCCACTGCCGGTCGTTCATGCACAGCCCGTGCACAAGCACGAGGAGCTTGTGCGCGGACGTCACGTCGCTGTCCTGCCTGAACGTGCTTACCGGATCGTTGAGGTCGACCGGTTGGCCGCGGTAACGCAGGCTCATCTCGATCGCGAGCGGGTTCCGGGTCCGCAAAAGGTAGTCACCGTACACGCCGTTCGCCACGGATCGGTAGGCATCGAGAGCCGGCGACGACTCACCCTCGGGCAGGAACTCCGCGAGCGGCGCGAGACCGATGTCGACAGCCTTGCCAATAAAGCGAGCAACACCCCGAACGCCGCGATACACGAGGCCGGCAATACCCTTCGGGCGACCGGGGGCTGCCAGCCCCAACGGGGCTGGCCGCAATTGTATGCTGCCGTGCACCTTCTCGACGGTCTGGGTGATTACGTCTGTGGCGTCGGCAGCCATACGAATACCGCCGCGGAGATCAGAGAGCTGCGCGCGGTTCAGTATGGCCAATTCATACCTGCCTGACCGGTTGCCCGGGTGGGGCCCGATGCGTTCATGCCTTTGCGGCAATCAACCTTTTAGTTTTGCTTCGAGGTGATTCATAAGCTCGCCCATTTGATCGCTCGGGCTGAACTCGATCGCTTCGTAATCCTCATCGACCCTGACCGTGTGCCCCGGCGGCCAGTAGTAGACCTCGCCAGCGTTTACGGTTTCTTCGGTCCCGTCCGCATAAGTCACATGGATGGATCCTTTGACCACGGTTCCCCAATGCGGGCACTGGCACAGATTTTCCGGCAATCCCTCGAGCAGGGGCGCGGCATCTGCGCCCGCAGGAAACCGGATGCGAGCAACGTTGATATCGCCCCAATCCTGGCTCTGGAAGCAGACTCCACCTGCTTCGAGACGCGTTGCAAGTTCGCCGATAACTTTCTTCATGAGCAGTTCCTTGTTCCATTTATTTGGCGGGTACATCCGCCGATAGGACACTTCTACAGCCTGCACTTCGAACAAGCAAGGCGCAAGCGAGCCAACCGCGGCGAGTGCGCCCTTCGTCAAATAATCGGGTAACCGCCTGTAATGCGGCTGGAACCGGGAGGAGAGAGACCTTGAAAAGCATCATCCTGCTCGCTGCTTGTCCCTGCATGCTGGCAATTCCGGCTGCGGCTGACGAAAAGCCGCGCGCGTGATATCGGCATCGCGCCGGGCGTCCTCGCGAGCCGCGAACTGAATGTGATTACGGACGTCCGCGGGGTACGGGTCGGTCATGATGGAATCGATGCTCGATCGGCCCTGGCCGGGCAACGCCGGGTCAGAACGCCAGCAGGCTGCCGTCGAACCACACTTTCTGCTTGCCCCGGGTGTCGGTCTGGAAGCGGAAACCGGGCGGCAGGTCGAGGAACGGATGCAGGTTGGGCACGTAATCGCCCAGGTCGCGGACCTTGATCGGGGTGAAGAAATCCGCGCTCTGCGACATCGTCTCGCCGCCCCAGATGTACCAGCCGGAGCCGCCGTCCCGCGGCGGATAGCGCAAGCCGTTGAGCGGCATCGTGCGCAGCGTCGCCAGCGCGAGCCCCAGCATCTCATCCGGATGTGGCGGCGTCGGGTCGGCATTGGCAACTTCGAAAGTCCCGGTCAGTGTCGATACGAACATGGCTCCCCCGGCGTTGCGTGACGATCTGGATTCAGCCCAGAGAATAGCAGTTTATCCGCCGCCGGCCATGCCTCGCAGGCCGCTCGATGCTGCCTGCCCGCGCGCCCGAGCGCACCCCGGGGCGCGTCCGGATACATCCTGCTGCGGTTTGCGGATTCCATCCTGCGCTTTCCGATTGTAGGCTACATGCCACCATGATCTACCTGTACGCAACACTGCTCACCCTGCTGAACATCGCGTTCTGGGCCGGCATCCTGTTCGGCGTGCCCGGCATCTGGCTCATGGTGCTGGTCGCGGCACTCATCGAGTGGTCGCAGCCCGGCGAATACCTGTTCAGCCAGCCGACGCTCTACGTTTCAGCGGGCCTCGCCTTGCTCGCGGAACTGCTCGAATTCCTCATGGGCGCGGCCGGCGCGCGCCAGGCCGGCGGCTCCAAGCGCGGCGCGGGCCTCGCGATCGTCGGCGGCATCGTCGGCGCCGTCCTCGGTACCGCGCTGCCGGTGCCGGTGCTCGGCACGCTGATCGGTGCCTCCGCGGGCGCGTTCGCGGGATCGCTGCTCGGCGACCGCATGGCCGGGCGTTCCATGGACGACAGCGTGCAGGCCGGCCGCGGCGCGGCGATCGGGCGCTTCTGGGGAACCACGGCCAAGATGATCATCGGCGCCGTGGTGCTCGTGCTGCTGGCGGTCGCCGCGTATTTCCCCGACTGACGGGCGTCAGTGCGCGGTGAGGACCTGCCCGGTCGCCGGTGCGGTCGGCGCCGAATTCATGCCGGTGAAGAAGGTCACGGGCACGGACTGCGGCTTCATGCCGGCATTCCGCACCACCACGAAATGCAGGTGCGGGCCGCTCGAGAATCCCGTGTTGCCCGAATCGGCGATGTACTCGCCGCGCTGCACGACGTCACCCACGCGCACCCGGATCGAATTCCAGTTCAGGTGTGCGTAAATCGCGTAAGTGCCGTCGTAGTGCAATATCTTCACGACATTGGCGAGCGACATGTTCGACGCGTCCGCCCCGCCCTTGAAGTTCTGTGCCGCGACGTCGAAGACCACCCCGCCCCGCGCCGCGAACACGTCCGTGCCCACGGGCATGGCGATATCCACGGCGTACTGCGAATCCGGCGTGTTGTGCGTGACCATGTCGGGATACGCCTGGCTGACCGGATGCCCGTTGGAGATCGCGAACGGCACACGGTAGGGCTCCCCGGGCTCGTGCTGCGCCTGCGGGTCGCCGACCATGTACTCGTATCGGTATTCCAGCGACGGCTGCACCAACCCGTCGAGCCGCCCGAGGCGCACCAGCGGCATGGTGCTGCGCGGCGGCAGGATCCAGCGCAGCGGGTCGTCCGGGTGCGGGTACTCGAGCCCGCTGATCGTCTCGAATCGCAGCGCGAGCTCGATCGGCGCGAAGTACTCGTTGGTGGCGAGCAACCGCACGGAGCCGGTGTCGGCTTCGTAGTCGATGCTCACGCCCGATTTCGGCGCGCTCGGCGTCAGGCTGCGCACCTCCGCGACCGCCTTGCCGTCGTCCGGCGGGCGATCCGAGTAGATCCACTCGCCGTCGTCACCGCGATACTTGTACAGCGCCTGCGCCGAGGCCACAGCGGCCAGCGCGCAGCCGAACAGCGCGAGCGCTATCAGGCTGAGATACGTTCTAGCCGATGTCGGAACGCACCCAGCCGTTTTCAGTACGCCGGATTTCATAGGCAGGCCAGTACTGGTTGTCGAGCTTGAGCGTAATCACTTCCACGGCACCGTTCCAGGTCACGGTCTTCACCCGGATCGATTCGTGGTCTTTCTTGTCGGCGATGACGTCGACGAAGGTCTCGAGGTCGGGCGTGGGTGTCTCGTCGATCTCGACGACGCGGCGCCCGGCCCACAAGCCGTAGCGGGTCGCGGGCGAGCCGTAACTGAAAAATGCCACATAGACGCCATACGGGTCGATGCCGCGCTGCGCGGCCATCGGCCGGTGCGGGTCCTGCAGGAGCGCGCCCGCCCAGGAGACCGCATGGTCGATGCCGCGGCCGTCCAGCGCGGCGGTCTCCACGTCCACGTCGATTGCCTTGCCGTTGCGCCACACGGTTACCGTGGCCCGGGGCTTCTGCGTCGCCTCCTCCAGCGCACGGAACGAGGTCACGACTTCGCCATCGACGGCCAGGATCATGTCGCCGTTCTGCAGCTTCTTTTCCGCGGGTGTGCCCGCGACCACGCGCGTGATCGACAGCGCGCGGCGGTGCAGCGGGTTACCGGCTTCCAGCCGCTGCAGCCACTCCTCGTCGACCCCCATGTTGCGGGCCGCGAACAGCGGCGCATAGACGAACTCGGCTTCCAGCGAATAAAACGGCCGTCCCTCGCGGACAATGTCCACGAACTCGGCGACCAGGTCGGCACTGACACCGCGATTGAATTGCGCCACTTCGCCGCCGGCAGGCATCGGGAACGTCGACCACATCGCCGCCACGCGGCCGCGCTTGTCGACGAGCACGCCATCGAGTTCCCGCGGTGCATTCACCAGGTCTATGCCTTCGATGTTCGAGTCCCTGAACTGCAGCGTGCGCGACAGCGGCAGGATCAGCGGATCGACCGAAGCGACCGTGCTCTCCTGGTGGACGAGCTGGTGGTCCGGTTTCATGCCGACCACCCACACCGGGTCGCCCGGGCGCAACGGGGTGGTGTTGAACGTTGCCGCTTTCACGGGCGTGTCGCCGATGGCCGCGGGGTCGTACGCGACGATAGCGAGGTTATGCAGCGGGTGCAGCTGCACCACTTCGGCGTCGACCTCGAGGGAACCGGCGAACGTCACCGAGACGTCGCCGATCGCGACCGGCACGGTGTTGCGGTCGACGACGACATAGCCCCGCTCCGTGTCGACGACGAGGCCGGTGCCGTAATAGTGACGATCCGACACGCCCGACACCGTGTACGGCAGGTCGAACGTCACCACCACCAGCGAGGGCGCGATCGCCCGCGCACGCGGATCGTCGTAGCGGTTGAAGCGGGTACTGCCGACGGCCTGCGGCTTCGGCGGCGGTCCTTCGGACAGCTCGCGGCACGGCCAGACGCCGGTGGCGTCATCGCGCGCACAGCGCCGCACCGGGAACCAGACCCGGTCCATGTCGAACGTCCGCACCACGGCGCTCTGCGGATTGTCGATGGTCACGTAGCGCAGCGGCGCGCTGCCGCCCGTCGCGAGCTTGTCGAGCGCCTTTTCGAGATCGTCGAGATCGTCGATGTCGTCCTGACCCAGCTGCGTGATCACGGCACCGCGCGGCACCGCCGCCTTCGACAACAGGTAGCCCGGGTTCGCAACGTAGACGCCGCGGACCGGCAGGTTGTAGTGCCGCGACTGCTGGTAGGACAGGTTGTTGACGATCGCGTCGCCGAACTCGATGAACTCCGCCGGCGTGATCGAGTGCAGGTCGGTGACCGCCAGCGTGTGGCGCACGGCTTCGCCGCCCCGTTCGAGCTCGATCTCGATTTCCTCCCCGACGTTTTCGTCCAGCATCGCCGCAAGCGGCACGAACTCGGTGACCAGCTCGCCATTGATGCGCAGCAGGATGTCGCCCGGCGAGAGCTTGCCGTCCGCGGGCGAATCGGGGATCACCTGCTCGACCACCAGCATGCCGGTCTGCTCCGGAAACGTGGAACGCACGAGGCGCTCCGAGTCTTCCGTCAGCCCGAGGCGCACGAGTTCGTCGTAGGCCTTGCTCCGGAACATCGTCTGCAGGGTGCCGCGCGTCACCGGCTCGCCCTTGCGGATGAGTTCGAGCGCGCGTTCGATGCGCTCGAGCGGCAGGAAGAAGCTGCTTGCCGCGGAATTGTTGGCGCCGGCGTTGAGCGCTACCACCTCGCCGTCGATGTTGATGACCGGCGAACCCGACGAACCGCCCGAGGTGCCCGAAGCCGCCTGCAGGTAAAAGGTATTGAAATCGTTGTACTTGCCGCGGCCGTAGTCGGGCGCCTGGCGGTCGAGGCGCGCAATCGTGCCGGCGAGAATCGACAGCTGTTCGCCCGCGTCGTTGCCGATGACGCGGATCTCGCGGCCGATGCCGGCGCCGTCGGAGCGCAGCGGCAGCTCGGTGGGCTCGATGTAGCGCAGGTCATCGGGGTCGTAGCGGAAGAAGCCGAAATCGTGCACGGGATCGCGGTACACGGGCGTCAGCCGGACCTCCTCGTTGTTGCGGAAGATGGCTTCCGCCACGACCGGCCCGGGCGTGACGACGTGGCGATTCGTCAGGATCAGGCCGCGCTCGGCATCCACGACGAAACCCGTCGCCTGCGAAGAGGCATTCCACTCGGTATCGAATGCGCGCGTGCTGTCGACGCGGATCGACACGACGCCGGACGAGATGCGCTCGAGCGTATTCGACCACGCGGTGTCCTCGGCCGCCATCGCGGGCAGCGAGAAAGCGACGGCGAGCAGCGCCGCGATTGTCCTGGGTGTGTTCATAGGGCTCCTGGTGCGAGCTCGGATTGTAGAGTATTTAGAGACTCGGCAGGTGCCGACCGGTTCCAAGTTTGAGGGTAGGGCCGGTTCGCGGTTCGGGAACCGCGCCTGCAGCACATTGCAGGAGCGGGCCTCGGCACGCGATCGGGGTCGCGACCCGCGCCTAGGCGTCCGGCTTATAGCGAACGTCCAGCTGCCGCGCCGCCTTGACGTCGTCGAGACGCCGTACCGGCGTGTTGAACGGCGCTTCCTTGAACGACTCGCCATCCTGCGCCCGCCTCGCGATATCCACCATCGCGTCCACGAAATTGTCGAGCGTCTCCTTGCTCTCGGTTTCCGTGGGCTCGATGAGCAGGCACTCCGGCACCAGCAGGGGGAAATAGGTGGTCGGTGCATGGAAATTGTAGTCGAGCAGCGCCTTGGCGATGTCCATCGCCGTGAGCTGGTACTCCCTGGCTTCCCGCTTCAGCGTGACGATGAACTCGTGGCTCGCGCGCCGCCCGGGGAACGCCAGCTCGAAACCCGCATCGCGCAGCCGCGCCTGCAGGTAGTTGGCATTCAGCGTCGCGTACTCGGCGATACGGCGCATGCCGTCGCGGCCCACCATGCGCATGTAGACGTAGGCGCGCAGCAGGACGCCGGCATTGCCCATGAAGCCGGACAGCCGGCCGATGGTCTGCGGCAGGTCCTTCTCGGTGAGCCAGTCGTACACGGTCTCGCCGTCGACTTCCTTCCTGCCGACGACCGGCACCGGCATGAACGGCAACAGGCGTTCCGCCACGCCGACGGCGCCCGAGCCCGGACCGCCGCCGCCGTGCGGCGTCGAGAAGGTCTTGTGCAGGTTCATGTGGATGACGTCGAAACCCATGTCGCCCGGCCGTACCTTGCCGAGGATCGCGTTGAGGTTCGCGCCGTCGTAATACAAGAGGCCGCCGGCGTCGCGGACGATGTCGTCGACCTCGACGATGTCCCGTTCGAACACGCCGAGCGTGGACGGGTTGGTCAGCATGATGCCGGCCGTCTTCTCGCTGACCGCCGCCTTCAGCGCTTCGATATCGACGTCGCCATCCGGGCCCGTCGGGATCTCTTTCGCGACGCATCCCAGCATGGTCGCCGTCGCCGGGTTGGTGCCGTGTGCGGCATCGGGGACGAGGATCTCGTTGCGTTCGTGATCGCCGCGCGCCTGGTGGTAGGCCATGATCATCGCGACGCCCGTGAGTTCGCCCTGCGCGCCGGCCATCGGCGTGAGGGATACGCCCTTCATCCCCGTGACTTCCTTGAGCATCTCCTGCAGTTCGTACATGCAGGTCAGGAAACCCTGCCCGTGGCTCACGGGACCCAGTGGATGGCGCCCGGCGAACCCCGGCAGCAACGCCAGTGAATTGCAGGCGCGCGGGTTGTATTTCATCGTGCAGGAGCCGAGGGGATAGAACTGTGTGTCGATCGAGAAGTTCTTCTGCGACAGGCGCGTGAAATGCCGCACGACCTGCAGTTCGGACGCCTCCGGAAGCCGCGGCCGGTCCGTGCGCAGGAAGGCCTCCGGGATGTCCAGCGCCGCGGCCACGTCAGGTGCCTGCGCGAACGCGCGCCGCCCGCCGCGGGATTTCTCGAAGATCAGCTTGTCCAGGTAGTTTTCCATGTGTCTCGTCTTCCTCAGTCTGCGGACACCGTGATGCCGAGTGCGCGGAACGCCGCCTCGTAATCGGGTTCGGTCGCGATGTCCCTGAGCTGCTGGGTATGCACGACCGTGTTGTTCTCGTCGGCGACGACGATGGCCCGGCAGAACATGCCTGCCAGCGGTCCCTCGGCAATCTCGACGCCGTAGTTTTCACCGAAACCCGCGTGCCGGATCGCCGAAAGGCCGGTAACGTTCTTCAGCCCGTGCTCCTTCTGGAACCGCGCGTGGGCGAACGGCAGGTCGTAGGAGATCATCAGCGCAGCCACGTCCTCGTGTTCGGCGACCAGGCGGTCGAATGCGACGACGGATTTCGCGCACACGGGCGTGTCGATGCTGACGAAGATATTCATGATCTTGCGCTTGCCGCTCCAATCGGAGAACGTCGTATTCCTTAGCCGGGTGTCGACCAGCCGAATCTCGGGCGCGTAACTGCCGACGGCGGGCAGGTCCCCGCTGGTGCGGTAAGTCGCGTTCTCGTAGGTGATCGTCGCCACGCTCGCTCAGGCCGCCGGTGCCGAAAAGATCTCGCGCATCGCCGCGACGTAGGCATCGATATCCGCGCCGGTCTTGGTCTCGGTCGCGCACACGAGCAGCGCAGGGCCGAAGTCCGGGAAATCGGCGCCGAGGTCGTGGCCGCCGAGGATGTTCCTCGCGGCAAGCGCTTCGAGTACCGGCGCAACCGGCCGGTCGAGTCTCAGCACCGTTTCGTGGAACGCGGGCCCGGCGAACAGGCGCTCGATGCCGTCGATGGTCGTGAGCCCCGCTACGAGCTGCGCCGTGTTGGCCGCCGACTGCCGGGCGACCGCGGCCAGGCCGTCGCTGCCGAGCAGCGACATGTAGATCGTGGCCGCCGTCACCATGAGCCCCTGGTTGGTGCAGATGTTCGACGTGGCCTTCGAACGGCGGATGTGCTGTTCGCGCGCCTGCAGGGTCAGCGTGAAGCCCGGGTTGCCCTCGAGGTCGGTGGTGCGGCCGATGATGCGGCCCGGCATCTGGCGCACGTGCTGCTCCTTGCAGGTCATGTAGCCAAAATAGGGGCCGCCCGACGACAGCGGCACGCCGAGCGGCTGGCCGTCGCCGCAGGCGATGTCAGCGCCCTGCTCGCCCCAGTGTCCCGGCGCCTTCAGCACGGCGAGCGACGTCGGGTTCGCAACAGCGATGAGCAGCGCGCCGTGTGCGTGCGCCCAGTCGGTGAGCCGGTCGACGTCCTCCAGCGTGCCGAGGAACGTCGGCTGCTGCACCACCACGGCCACCGGGGCGGCGCCGTCGTCGAGTGCGTCGAAGTCCAGGTTGCCCGTTGCCGCATCCATCGGCAGGTAGTCGAAGGTGAGTCCCTGGCTGCCGGCAATCGCCTTCGCCACCTTGCCGTAGGTCGGGTTGACGCCCGGCGCGAGCAGCACCTGCCGCGACTTCGACTTGCGGTTGCTGCGCACCGCCATCAGGGCGGCCTCCGCGAGCCCCGACGCACCGTCGTACAGCGACGCGTTGCTGACGTCGAGACCGGTCAGTTCCGTGATCATCGACTGGTACTCGTAGATCGTCTGCAGCGTGCCCTGGCTCGCTTCCGCCTGGTACGGCGTATAGGCGCTGTAGTACTCGCCGCGCGTGGCGATATCCCACACCGCCTGCGGGATGTGATGCTCGTAGGCGCCGGCGCCGATGAAGCACAGGGCGGCGCCGTCCATGGCCGCGCGCTCGCGCATCAGGCGCGTGATCTGCATCTCGCTCATGGCTTCGGGGATGCCGTCGAGCGAATCGATCTTCAGTTCGGGGGGGATCTCGTCGAACAGGTCCTCGATGCTCCTGGCGCCGATGGCTTCGAGCATCTCCCGCGTATCGTCGTCGGTGTGGGGTATGAAGGGCATGGGGCGTTACCTTGTCAGCTATCCATGTCGTCGAGCAATGCCTGGTAGGCCTCCGGCGAGAGCAATTCGCCCTCGTCGCCGCTCGGTTCCAGCCGCACGATCCAGCCGTCGCCGTAGGGATCGTTGTTGATGGCCTCGGGATCGTCCGACAGGCCATCGTTGACGGCCACCACGGTGCCGCCGACCGGTGCGTAGACGTCGGACGCCGCCTTCACGGACTCGACGACGGCCATGTCGCCGCCGGCCTCGACTTCCTGGTTGACCTCCGGCAGTTCGACGTAGACGAGGTCGCCGAGCGCCGATTGCGCGTGATCCGTTATGCCGATCGTCACGGTGCCGTCTTCCTCGCGCCGCAGCCACTCATGGTCGCTCGTGTACTGCAGGTCTCCGGGCAATTCGCTCATCACTCACTCTCCCCTGTTGCTGGTCTTTGCGTCTGGTGCAGCGACGTCAGACGTCGATGCGGATTTGTCCGTTACGTACGAACGGCGTCTTGACGACTCGTACGTTCAGAAGCTTGCCGCGGATGTCCACCTGCGCCCGTTCGTAGTCGCCGGCCGGCAGGCGGGCCAGGGCGATGGAACGGCCAATGGTCGGCGAGAAACCACCCGAGGTGATCTCGCCGTCCCCGATGCCGTCGACGACGACGCGCTGGTGGTCGCGGAGCACACCCTTGTCTTCCAGCAGCAGGCCGACGAAGCGGCGCGTACCGCCCGCTTCGCGCTGCTTCTCGAGCGCGGCGCGGCCGATGAAATCGCGATCCGCCGGCTCCCAGGCGACGGTCCAGCCGAGCCCCGACTCGAGGGGCGACACGGTCTCGTCCATGTCGTTACCGTACAGGTTCATGGCGGCCTCCAGACGCAGGGTATCGCGCGCGCCCAGGCCGCAGGGCCGGACGCCGGCCGCGAGCAGGCGGTCCCAGAGCCTGGGCGCCTCCGCTGCGGGCACGACGATTTCCCAGCCGTCTTCACCGGTATAGCCGGTGCGGGCGACGAACCAGTCGCCGGCATCCATGCCAAAGAAGGGCTTGAGCGCCAGTGCCGCGCTGCGAAACTCCGCGTCGATGCACGGCGCCGCCAGCTCGCGCGCCTTCGGCCCCTGTACCGCGAGCATCGCGAGCTCGGCGCGCTCACTGACCTTTACGCCGAAGGCCTCGGCCCGCTTGCGAATCCACGCGAGGTCTTTTTCGCGCGTGGCGGCGTTGACGACGAGCCGGTAATGCGTGTCATCGACGAAATAGACGATGAGGTCGTCGATCACGCCGCCCCGCTCGTTGAGCATGCAGGTGTAGAGCGCCTTGCCGCCGTCGGTGAGCCTGGCGACGTCGTTTGCCAGCAGGTGCCGCAGGCAGTCGCGTACGCGCTGCCCGGCGAGGTCGACGATGGTCATGTGGGAGACGTCGAATACGCCGGCGTGCTGGCGCACCGCGTGGTGCTCTTCTTTTTGCGAGCCGTAGTGCAGCGGCATGTCCCAGCCGCCGAAATCGACGATGCGCGCGCCCGCGGCGACGTGCTGGTCAAAGAGTGGCGTTTTCAGGGTCATCTCGGCTCCAGGGTAAACAAAACAGGGCGGCAGGCCCCACGGCCTGCCGCCCCTCTGTCCTCGAAAACCTGAGAGATCAATGACGTCCGTAACGGAAACAGTCACTTACCCCTTCGGTGGGCCTGTCCAGCCGCTCTCCAGAGCTAATCAGCGGGCACAGTCCTTCTGCCTGAGCGTTTCCGGGCGTGTTGCGCCTTCGGCGCCCCGTTCGTGACGGGGTCTCTTCTGTGAACGCTATCGATTAGTGCCCGCAATCATAGCCAATGGCGGTGCCGGTTGCCAGCGCCGTCGCTGCCGGTACCATTGGCATCCACCCTGATGCCGGAGCCACCGATGAACAGCCGTTTTTTCGTTACCCTCGCAGCATCCCTGCTCGTTTCGCAGCCCGCGCTGGCCGGCGCCAGCGAGGATTTTCACGCACTGCTCGACGAGGCCTGGGAGTGGTACCTGGCGGAGAACCCGATGGTCGCGTCGCGAGCCGGCGACCGCCGCTACAACACGCAATGGCGCGACGGCAGCCTCGCCGCCATCGAGCGGCGGCACCTCGAGCGGCGCGACTTCCTGCGCCGTGTCTATGCGATCGACCGCGCGGCCTTGCCGGAAGCGGACAAGCTCAACTACGAACTCTTCCGCCGCGACCTGCAGCAACGCGTCGACGAACACCAATTCAAGGGCTTCCTGATGCCCTTCAGCCAGCGCGGCGGCGTGCAGAATCTCGACAGCCAGGCGACCTACCTGCGTTTCGAGAACGTGGCCGACTTCGAGGACTGGCTGGCGCGCCTCGGCAAGATCAGCAGCGTCGTCGAGCAGACGATCGAGGTGGCGAATCGCGGCATCGAGCAGGGATTCGTGCTGCCGCGCGTGCTCATGGAACGCATCCCCGACCAGATCGCGGTGCAGCTGGTCGAGCACGGCGAAGACAGCCCCTTCTACCGCACGTTCGAGACAATGCCCGATTCCATCGCGGCGAAGGACCAGGAACGCCTGCGCGCGGCCGCCGTCAAGACGATCGAGGACACGGTGGTGCCTGCCTACCGCAAGCTCGCGCGCTATTTCGACAAGACCTACCTGCCGGCAACGCGCGAGAGCGTCGGGCTGTCGAACCTGCCGAACGGCAGTGCCTGGTACGAGTTCCTCGCGCGCAACTACACGACGACCGTGATGACGCCCGAGGAGATCCACCGTACCGGGCTCGAGGAAGTGAAGCGTATCCGCGGGGAGATGCAGCAGATCATCGACGAACTGGAGTTCGAAGGCGACTTCCAGGATTTCCTGGTTTTCCTGCGTACCGACGCGCAGTTCTACTACGACAACCCCGACGATCTCTACGAAGCCTACCTCGCGACCAGCAAGCGCATCGATCCCGAACTCGTGAAGCTGTTCGGCACGCTGCCGCGGATGCCGTACGGTGTGAAGCCGATCCCCGACTCGATCGCGCCGGACACGACCACGGCCTACTATTCACGCCCCGCCGCCGACGGCAGCCGCGCCGGCATCTACTGGGTCAACCTTTACAAGCCCGAAGTCCGGCCCAAGTACGAGATCGAGGTGCTGTCGGTCCACGAAGCCATGCCCGGCCACCACCTGCAGCTCGCCCTCCAGCAGGAACTCGGCGACATGCCGAATTTCCGCCGCTACTCGGGCTTCACGGCCTTCGTCGAAGGCTGGGGGCTCTATAGCGAGAGCCTCGGCTACGACCTCGGTCTCTACAAGGATCCGTACTCCCGCTTCGGTGCCCTGACTTACGACATGTGGCGGGCCGTCCGCCTCGTCGTCGACACCGGCATCCACTACAAGGGCTGGACCCGGCAACAGGCGATCGACTTCTTCAAGGACAACGCAGCGAAGACCGAACACGACATCGTCAACGAGATCGACCGCTACATCGTGATGCCGGGACAGGCGCTGGCCTACAAGATCGGGCAGCTGAAAATCCTGTCGTTGCGCGCGAGCGCGGAGGCTGCGCTCGGCGACGACTTCGACGTGCGCGCATTCCACGACGCGCTGCTGGGTGCGGGCGCCCTGCCGCTCGACGTACTGCAGCAGCGCATGGACAACTGGCTCGCGGAGCAGCTCGCGAATCGCTCCTGACCAGGGAGACTCTGCACAAGTATCGTCGCACACGACTGACGGGTATCGGGCGAGGCGAGGCACGAGGAGCGACGTGTACGGTATGTACACCAGCGACGAGCAACGAAGCC
>DATIUU010000320.1:0-2873 GCA_035466635.1 Woeseiaceae bacterium | reverse complement strand
GAGCACGGCAGTTCCCGCCACCTGTGTGTGGTGGCAGGTCTCGTGTGTTAGCCTCGAAACGAGAGCTGGCGGAGGGATCCGCCCTGCCCAGGCTGGAAAAGAACTGGGACGCGTCGCCCGCAAGCGGCTGCGCGTCGTTCCCGAAGGGAGGCGAACACGCATGGTCGCTCGAGCAGAACGGATGCCAAACCGCGGCGCCGGTGCCCTCCGGCGCGTGCTGCACAACGCTCTCGCAGGTGTTGGCTACCACGTCGAGCGGCTCCGCGATCCGTACGTCGATGCAGTGCGCCAGGCAGGTCGGCGCCGGATCGATCTCGCGGTCGATGGCGGCGCCTACAAGGGGGCCGCCACCCACAAGCTCCTGACGGTCTGTCCCGACGCCCAGGTGCTGGCCTTCGAACCGATGCCGGACTTCGCAGCGGCATTGCGAAAGCGCTTTGCGGACGAACCGCGGGTGCAGATCGTCGAGAAAGCGCTGTCGGACCGGTGCGGAACCGCGACGTTCCATGTCCATGAGACGCCGTACACGAGTTCGCTGCATGACTCGGAGGATTCCGTGTCAGAGATGCAGGTCGATCGCAATGTGACGGTGGAGCGGGTTTCTCTCGATGAGGTGCTCGATGCGACGCCGGCCCGCGCGGTCCTGGTCAAACTCGACCTGCAGGGCCACGAAGTCATCGCGCTGCAGGGCATGGATCGCGCGCTGCGCGACGGGCGCATTCGCGCCCTGGTCGTCGAAGTGAACTTCGCGCGGCGGTATCAGGCGGGCTGTTCGTTCGCCGACCTCGTCGCCGCCCTCGGCGAGGCCGGCTTTGGGCTGCACCGCCTGTACGAGGTCAGGTTGAGCGCCAGCGATGGTTATGAGATCGGCGATGCCCTGTTCGTGCGCGATCCGGACCGCGCGCTCGCAGCATCCACCCGAGCCGACGCGACCCGTCAGTGAGATTCCTTGCGATGGCTCCAGCCCCGGCGCCAGGACTCGTGCTGCGCATCCTGGTCGCGTGCACGTCGATTACCGTCTTCCAGGTAGCGTCCGGCGAAGCGATCCGTTTCGAGGATGTGACCACCCGCGTCATCGAATCCAGTTGCCGCGCAAAGAATCCGTTCGATTTCGATTTCATGGATGCGAATGCGGACGGCCTGTACGACGTGTTCGCGTACAGCCATCTCGGCGTCGAGCACTGTCTGTACGTTCAGAAGCGCGATGGTAGCGGGACGTTCGGGTACGTCTCCGGGAGCGAGGCGAACTACCGTCAGGAGAAGGTGCCGCCGCGGGGATCGAGCCGTGCGGGTTTCATTGACCTGGACGGTGATGGGTTCGAGGAGATCACGACGACCGAAGCGGACATCCTGGCGGCGGTGTTTCCGAACGAGACGAGCGGGGTGGGTGCGACGCCGCGCTACGGGACGAAGCAGGCGTGGTGTGCGGCGAAGGATCAGTGCACGGTGGGTGATCTCGACGGTGACGGCCGGATGGAGAAGATCCGCGGTGACCGTTCGATCGAGACGATCGTGAGCGGTGCCTCGTTTGCGCCTGCGGCGGGGCCGCGGGCTGCATCGGGCTGGTACGTGGTGGACCTCGACGGGGACAGCTGGCCGGATCTGGTGGACGTGGCAGCGGGGGGTTACTGGCGCAACGTGCGCGGGGATCTGAGCTGGCAGGCGGTGCCGGGGTTTGCGCCGTGTACTTTCGGTCGGCACCAGGACTTTGCGGATTTCGACAATGACGGGGACCTGGACATTGCCTGCGCGAGTGGCGCGGCGAACGTGAAGAACACGGGCGGGAGCCGCCATCTGCTGCGCAACGACGGTGGTAGTCGATTCACGGAGGTGACGGCGGGTTCGGGGTTCGAGCAGCTGGCGTGGCTGCCGTATTACTCGAGCTACTCGAACAGCTACGCGGCGGATTTCGACAACGATGGTCTGGTCGATTACGTGACCTCGGGCAGTTCCTACCGGCTGGGGGCCCAGGTTCTGCGCAACGTCGGTGGGCTGAAGTTCCAGCTGCAGACGCTCGAGTTCGCGGGTCAGTTTGCCAATGGCGGTGGCAAGCCGCGGGTGGACGTTGCGGACTATGACCACGACGGCTGGCTGGATCTGCTGACGGGGCAGGATGCGGCGCCGAGCGTGCGGGTGTATCGCAACGTGACGGGCGGGCCGGGCAACTGGCTGGGGCTGCGGTTGCGCGGTGCGGGCGACAACACGGGCGGGTTGCACGCGACGGTGCGGGTGTATCGCGCGGGCGGCGAGGAGCTGCTCGGTTCCTTCCAGGTGCTGAATCATCCGGACGGGCAGATGCACGACGTGCACGCGGGCCTCGGCGATACGCGGCAGGTAGACGTGCAGATCACCTGGCCGCACGCGGGAGGCGTCGAGTGGCTGCGCGGGATCGATGCGAACCAGACCGTGCACGTCACCTATCGCCCCGAGGGCTCCGCGATCCAGCAGGGGTGGCAAGGGACCCGTGCGAGCCGTTGAGATCAGAAGGTTTGACGCTGTTCGAAGGCTAGCTTCGATCATTGCGAACCAGTCGGTCGAGATAAGCGAATGCCCCGAGGTGCAATCGCGCCTTAACCTCTTGGCGGCGCGGAGGACCCGACAACATGGAGGTCTCGTGACTTACCCGACAATGCTGCGCTGGGCGCTGGTGCCGCCGATCCTGGCGCGCGCATCGGTTTCGCGCCTGCAGGTCGATGCACTCCTGCGCGGGGCCTGTGCCCTCAAGCTCGGCCTGATGCGCGATGACCGATTCGAAGAGTCGTTGCGCAGCTATTTCGAAGCCTGCATGCCCCACGCGTGGCGCGAGCTCGTGATC
Source organism: Woeseiaceae bacterium (assembly GCA_035466635.1). Lineage (GTDB taxonomy): Bacteria > Pseudomonadota > Gammaproteobacteria > Steroidobacterales > Woeseiaceae > UBA1847. Next base: position 58 of record DATIUU010000320.1, on the reverse strand, counting down.
GAGCCCCACAAGCAGGCCCTCTATGCCCAACCGAAGCCTTACAAGATTCCTCTGGTCC
>DATIUU010000319.1:0-7605 GCA_035466635.1 Woeseiaceae bacterium | reverse complement strand
ACCGGTACCTCGGGTACGACGATGCGGCTGACTGATACCCAGCGCCTGGTCACGGGCAAAGCCGAACCGCTCGGCGATTTCTCGCGGGCGCTGCGGCGCCTGCACCTCGACGGCCCGCTGCTCGGCGGGCTGCTGTTGATCAGTGCCTTCGGCCTGATCGTGCTCTACAGCGCGGTCGGCGAGAACATGCGGCTGTGGCTCAACCAGGTGATCCGCCTGGGCGTCGCGCTGGTCGCACTGCTGGTCGCGGCGCAGGTCTCGCCGGACCTCCTGCGCCGCTGGACGCCCTGGGCGTATCTCGGCGGAATGGTGCTGCTGGTACTCGTGCTGGTCACCGGCGAAGTCGGCCAGGGTGCGCAGCGCTGGCTGGATCTCGGCATCCGCTTCCAGCCTTCGGAGATAATGAAGCTCGCGGTGCCGATGATGGCCGCCTGGTACCTGCACGACCGGCAGATCCCACCGCGCGTCGGCCAGGTGCTGATCATCGGCGCCATCATCGTCGCGCCGACGATCCTGATCGCGCGCCAGCCGGACCTCGGCACGGCACTGCTGATCGCCGCTTCGGGGGTCATCGTCGTCGTGCTTGCCGGGCTTCCGGTTCGCTTCATGGTCGCGCTCGGCGTGTTGTCGGTCCCGGGCGCCTACGCGCTGTGGCACTTCATGAAGGACTACCAGAAGCAGCGCGTGCTGACGCTCCTGGACCCCGACAGCGACCCGCTCGGCGCCGGCTACAACATCATCCAGTCGAAGATCGCGATCGGCTCCGGCGGCCTGTTCGGCAAGGGCTGGACCAACGGCTCGCAGGCGCAGCTCGAGTTCCTCCCGGAGCGCGATACCGATTTCATCTTCGCCGTCATGGGCGAGGAACTGGGCCTGTTCGGCGTGCTCGCGCTGCTGACGCTGTACCTGTTCGTCGTGGCGCGCGGGCTGTTCATCGCGATCCAGGCGCACAGCACCTACGCGCGTCTGCTCGCCGGTTCCATCAGCCTGACCTTCTTCGTCTACGTCTTCGTCAACACGGCGATGGTCACCGGGCTCGTGCCTGTCGTCGGCGTTCCCCTGCCGCTCGTTTCCTTCGGGGGCACCTCGATGGTGACGCTGATGGCGGGTTTCGGTATTCTCATGTCGATCCATTCCCACCGGAAACTGTTGCCTCGATAATGATGCTTCGATTGCTCGCGTGTGTAACCCTCTGCCTCCTCGCCACGACCGGCGCACAGGCCATCGATCTCGACCAGCCCGAGGTACGGTCGTTCATCGATACCATGGTCGAGAAATACGATTTCGACCGCGAACAACTGCGGGACACGCTCGGCGCGGCCGAGGTCAAGCAGTCGATCCTCGACGCCATTGCGCGGCCCGCCGAGAAGACCAAGAGCTGGGCGGAGTACCGGCAGATCTTCATAACGCCCGAACGCATCCGCGCCGGCGCGCAGTTCTGGACCGACAACGAGGACGCGCTGCGCCAGGTCAGTGAGTCGACCGGCGTGCCGATGGAAATGCTGGTCGGCATCATCGGCGTCGAGACCTACTTCGGGCGGATCACCGGCAGCTTCCGCGTGATCGACGCGCTCGCCACGCTGGCTTTTTCCTACCCGCCCCGCGCCAAGTTCTTCCGCCGCGAGCTCGAGGAATACCTCCTGCTGGTGCGCGAGGAAGGCATGCAGCCCACCGATGCCACCGGTTCCTACGCGGGCGCAATGGGCCGGCCGCAGTTCATGCCGTCGAGCTATCGAGCCTACGCGGTCGATGCGACCGGTGACGGCAAGCGCGACATCTGGAACGACTGGACGGACGTCGCCGGCAGCATCGCGAACTATTTTCTCGAGCACGGCTGGAAATCGGGACAACAGGTCGCGGCGCGGGCGTCGCTCGGCGGCAGCTGGCAGGGCCCGTTGCCGGCGCCCGAGAACACGCTGAAACCCAGCGAAACCGTGGCGTCGCTGAGCCGCAAGGGCGTCATGTTCGTGACGGACCTGCCCGGCGAAAGCAAGAGCGAACTGCTCACCTACGCGGGCGCCGACGGCATGGAGCACTGGGTCGGCTTCCACAATTTCTTCGTCATCACCCGCTACAACCGCAACGTCATGTATGCGCTGGCCGTGCACCAGCTCGGCCAGGAGATTGCACTGGAGGTAAACGGCAGTGCGTCATAGCCCTGTTGCGCTCGCCGCGGTTGCGCTCGCGGCGCTGACGCTGGCCGCGTGCAGCGGCAACGTGCGCGACAGCGCCCCGTCCGGCCGCGTTTCGATACCCGACCTGCCCGGCGATCCCACGCCGCGCCCCGAGCCGCGCAGCCGCTACGGCAACGGACCGCTGTACGAAGTGTTCGGCGAGACCTACCGCGTCATGGACAGCAGTTCGGGGTACAAGGAGCGCGGTGTTGCCTCGTGGTACGGCGAGAAATTCCACGGGCGCCTGACGTCGAACCGCGAGCCCTACGACATGTACGCCATGACGGCCGCCCACAAGACCCTGCCGCTTCCGACCTACGTGAAAGTCAGGAACCTGCGCAACGACAGGACCATCATCGTGCGCGTCAACGACCGCGGCCCGTTCGTGCACAACCGCATCATCGACCTGTCCTACGCGGCGGCGCTGAAACTGGACATGGTGCGCGACGGCACCAGCCTCGTCGAAGTGACCGCCATTACGTTCGGCGACGTGCCGCCCGGCGACCGGCCGGTACGCATCGTCGAGCCCGCGGAGGCGCCGGCCGCCGACAGCCGCTCCGCTCCGCCGGACGCAGAGCAACACAAGATCTTCGTGCAGGTAGGCGCGTTCGGCGACCGCGCCAACGCGGAGCGGCGCCGCACTGTCTTGCTGTCGGGCGGTATCGGCGGCGCATTCATCTTTGCCGATGAGGCCGCGACGCCCCCGATTTACCGCGTGAGGATCGGCCCGATCCGGGGCGTCGACGACTACGACGCGCTGGTTCTGAAGCTCGAGGCGCTCGGCATCAGCGATCCCTACCTGGTCGCGCTGTAGACGCAGATCACGTTTTCGAACGCCCCGCCATGCGAAACTTCATGGTTCGCAGCGGGAGAACATCATGAAGCAGCGGGTTCGGAATTTTCTCATGGTCGCCGCCGGCGCCGTGCTGGTCACGGCATGCGGTGGTGGCGGCAGCAGTGACGGCGGCGGACTCACCGGCGGTGGCAGCACCACGGAGTTCGCGACCATAACGACGCAGAATGCACCGGCGATCGCCGGCGTCGCGGCCGAGGTCGCGATGGGGCAAGGCGCCTTCTCCTCGATCTTCACCACGGACATCCCCATCGCGTCGGTTGGCGCGGACGCAGCGGTCGCCCCGGTCATGAAGCCGGTGCTCTCGGCCGCGATGAAGGCCGCCAACCCGTCGCAGCTGTACGCGACGAGCGCGGCCCTGCAGAACTGCGCGGTGTCAGGAACCGTCGACGTGCAGGTGAGCGTCTCGGACCCGATGCAGCCTTCCGTCAACGACCAGTTCGTGTTCGAGTTCACGGACTGTGACGACGGCACCGGCGTCGTCGTGAATGGCGGCATGACCATCACCATCGTCACGCTCGGCGGCGACGTGGCATCGGGCAATTTCCTGCTCGGCATGCAGATCGCCTTCTCCGCCTTCGCGGTTACCGAGGGCGGCGAGACCGCCAGTGCCGACGGCACGATCAGCATAGAGGTCGACACCACGAATCCGACGGTTGCGCGGATCGCCATCGCGACCAGCACGTTCGTCACGACATCGGCGGGTACGGAGGAAGTGCTGACCAGCTTCTCCGTGGAAATCACCGAAGACGCGTCCGTGTTCCCGACCGCGGTTACCGTGGAGACCTCGTTCACGATTTCCAGCCCCCGCATCGGCGGCAGCGTGACCGTAACCACCTCGCTGGCGCTGCGGTCCTCGGGCTCCGACTATCCCTTCGAGGGCGAGCTGCGGATCAGCGGCGCCGACGGAGCCGTCATCGTCATGATCGCGCTGGACGCCAACACGGTCCGGCTGCAGATCGACGTCGACGGCGACGGCGCGACCGACGAGACGATCGACATGACCTGGGACGAGCTGATGGCGGCCGCCGCCTGACAGCGCGTATTCCTGGAACCGAAATGGCCCTCGATCGAGGGCCTATTTTGTTACCGCTGCCGGGTCGCGGAGGAGATGCCATACTCGAATCGCGACCACCCGATATCGATCGCGGGCCGAGGCCCGCTCCCGCACCGCGAACGACACACGCGCCCCAATAGGGTTAAAATAGCGGCCCGTTTGGATTCCCCACTGTGATCGAATGAAGCGTTTCGTACCTGTTCTATGCCTTTTGCTTGCCGGCAGCGCCGTTTTTGCCCAGGCGCGGCCCATTCCGGCGCCGCCGGTCATCGGGGCCACGAGCTACCTTATGATCGACGCGAAGTCGGGTCGCGAACTCGCCTCGCTGAAACCCGATACGCCGATCCCGCCCGCCAGCCTGACCAAGCTGATGACGACCTACGTCGTGTTCCATGCCATCGAGGATGGCCGGATCACGCTCGAAGACGAAGTCACGGTGAGCGAAAGGGCATGGCGCATGCAGGGCTCGCGCATGTTCATCGAGGTCGGCGAACGAGTGAGCGTCAAGAACCTGCTGCTGGGCCACATCGTGCAATCGGGCAACGACGCCAGCGTGGCGCTCGCCGAACACGTCGCCGGCTCCGAGGCGGTGTTCGCCGAGATGATGAACCAGTACGCGCAACAGCTCGGGATGCCATCCACGCATTTCGTCAACGCCACCGGCTGGCCCGACGACGACCATTATACGACCGCGCGCGACCTCGCGATCCTCGCGAAAGCCCTCATCGAGGAATTCCCCGAGCACTACAAGTTTCATGCGATCAAGGAATTCACCTGGGCCGACATCACCCAGCCGAACAGGAACCGCCTGCTGTGGCGCGACGATTCCGTCGACGGGCTGAAGACGGGCCACACGGAGGCCGCCGGCTACTGCCTGGTCGCCTCGGCCGAGCGCGACGGCATGCGCGTGATCTCGGTCGTCGCCGGTACGGCAAGCGACAAGGCGCGTATCGACGGCAGCCAGGCCCTGATCAACTACGGCTTTCGCTTCTTCGAGACGCGCCTGCTGTACAAGGCCAGCGAGGAGATCGCGCGCGCCCGCGTATGGAAGTCGGCCAACGAGTATTCGCCGCTCGGTGTCATGGCAGACCTCTACATCACCGTACCGCGCGGCGCCTACGATTCGCTCGAGTCCGTGCTCAACATGCCCGCCGTGATCGAGGCGCCCGTCGCCACCGGCCAGCCGCTCGGTGAAATCAAGGTCAGCCTGGACGACGAGGTTCTCCTCCAGGAGCAGTTGCGGGCCTTGTCGGACAACCCGAGCGGGTCGCTCTGGCAGCGTGCGGTCGACACCGTCATGCTGTGGCTCGAGTGACGGCCGTGAGCGACGAATCCCTCATGGAGTTCCCCTGCTCGTTCCCGATCAAACTGATGGGGCGCGAGTCCGTGGAATTCCGGCAGACGGTGAAGGAACTGGTCGAGAAACACACGGGCCCGATCGACGACGCGGCCATCCAGAGTTCGCTGAGCCGCAACGGCCGGTTCGTATCGGTGACGATTACCGTCGTCGCCAAGAGCCGCGAACAGCTCGACAACATCTACCGCGACGCAACGGCGCACGACGACGTCATGATGGCGCTGTGAGCAGGCCCGCGCACCACCTGTCCCCGACCATCGAGGTCCGCGGTCTCGGGCTGCAGGACTACGAACCCCTGTGGCGGGCGATGCAGCGCTTCACCGACACGCGCACGCCCGAGACCGCCGATGAAATTTGGTTTACCGAACACCCGCCGGTGTTCACGCTGGGCCTGAACGCGAGCCCGGAGCACCTGCTCGAGACGGGCGACATACCGGTCGTGCAGATCGACCGTGGCGGGCAGGTCACCTATCACGGCCCCGGCATGCTCATGGTCTACCCGCTCATCGACCTGAAACGGCTGGGCCTCGGCGTTCGCGACCTCGTCACCGCGCTCGAACAGAGCGTGGTCGACCTCGCCGCCGGCTACGGCATCGATGCACGCGCGAAGCCCGAAGCGCCGGGCGTTTACGCGGCCGACACCAAGTTCGCGAGCGTGGGGCTGCGCATCCGCCGCGGCGCCAGTTATCACGGCATGGCGCTCAACGTGCGCGTCGATCTCGAGCCGTTCCTGCGGATCAACCCGTGCGGCTACGCGGGCCTGCAAATGACCGACCTCGCCACGCTCGGCGGCGACAGCGACCTCGATACCGTGCGCGACAAGCTGCTGCCGCATTTCCTGCGGCACCTGGGCCTCGAGAACACCAACCTGGTAATCGGACCTTCGCACCTGTAGGAACGCTTCTCGAAGCGCGACCGATCGCGGGCCCAGGCCCGCTCCTTGGCTTTAAGCGCGACCGAGCGCGGGCCGCGGCCCGCTTCTACGGCTGGTTGAGTTCGGCCAGGCGCTCCGGCGTGCCGACGTCTTCCCACGATCCCTCGTACAGGCTGCCGGCCAGGCGGCCGGCGCGCGCCGCCGCTCTCAGCATGGGCGCGAGCGGAAACCGGCCCGGCTCGCAGTCCGCGAAGAAATCCGGCCGGTAGACGGCGACCCCCGAAAACGTATACGCCGCATCGCCGCCGTCGCGAATGCGCCCGTTGAGCAAGTCGAAATCCCCGCGCTCCTTGTGAGCGGGCCGCGGCACCAGGACGAGATGGCCCAGGTCGTCCCCGCGGAGCGCGGCCGGCGGCAGGGGCATGTCCGTGTAGATATCCGCGTTTAGGACGAGGAACGGCTCATCCCCGAGCAACGGCAGCGCGCGGTGTATGCCGCCGCCCGTCTCGAGGATGTTGTCGCCTTCCGGGCTGTAGACGACGTTGAGTCCGTAGTCCTGGCCGCAACCGACGCGCGCGGCGATCCGCTCCCCGAGCCAGCCCAGGTTGATCACGACGGTCTCGACGCCCGCGCTCTGCAGGTTGTCGAGATGCCGTTCGAGCAGGCTGCGCCCGCGCACTTCGACGAGTGCCTTCGGCACGGTTTCCGTGAGCGGCCGCAGCCGCTCGCCGCGGCCGGCGGCGAGAATCATTGCGATCAACGCCGCCCCTCCAGCTGCGGCAGGCAGCGCTCCTCGATCAGCCGCGCTAGGAACCCGAGTTCGCCATGGCGCGGCGCCAGCTCCACGATGTAGGACAGCGTCCGCGGTATGTCCGCGAGGTAGCCGGGCTTGCCGTCGCGGTGATTGAGACGGCAGAAAATCCCGGCGGCTTTCAGGTGGCGATGCACGCCCATCAGTTCGAACGCGCGCACGAAGTCGGGCTCCGGGATCGCTCCCTGCACGGACTCGTCGAGCAACCCGTAGAAGCCGCCGGCCCATTGCAGTACCTGCTCGGCCGGCCACTTGATATAGCAATCCTTCAGCAGCGACACGAGGTCGTAGGTCAGCGGACCTTCCATCGCATCCTGGAAGTCCAGTACGCCGGGCTTGCGTTCGGTCGTGACCATGAGGTTTCGCGAATGATAGTCCCGGTGCACGAACACCTGCGGCTGGTGCAGCGCGCTGCCCACGAGCACGTCGCAAAGCGACTGCCACTCGGCCTCCTCCGCGGCGTCGAACTGCATGCCGAG
>DATIUU010000318.1:0-8992 GCA_035466635.1 Woeseiaceae bacterium | reverse complement strand
CGGGCAGCGTGCCCGCGAGGTCCGACAAGGCGAGCCCGAAGCCGCCGAACTGGCTGGCGAGATCATGGGCCCGCGCGATGTTGCGGTTCGCCACGAAAAGTCGCCCGATGTTCTTGCGCTTGAGGTGCTTGGCGACGAGTTCGATCGTGACGCCCGCACCCACGAGCAGCGCCGTGTGCTTCCTGAAGTCGGAGAAGAACTGCTGCGCGAGGGTCACCGCCGCGTAAGCCACGGACACCGGGCTCGTGCCGATCTCGGTGTCGGTGCGTACCTTTTTCGCGACCGAGAAGGTGTGCTGGAACAGCCGCGACAGCTGCTTGCCGACGGTCCCTGCGCCCTCGGCGTCGCGGTAGGCGTCCTTGAGCTGGCCGAGGATCTGGGGCTCGCCGAGGACCATCGAGTCGAGCCCGCACGCCACCCGGAAGATGTGCCGCAGGGCTTCGTCGTCGTCCAGCTGGAACAGCGTGTCGGCGAACGACGGGTCCAGGTTATGGGCGTTGTGCAGCCAGTCCTGCAGGCGCCGGCGGCCCTCGTCGTCCGCCATGACGTAGAACTCGGTACGATTGCAGGTCGACAGCAGCACGGCCTCGTGGACGCCGTCGATGGCGCGCACGGCCTCGAGCGCGCCGGGGATCTGCTCCCCGGCGAATACCACCCGCTCGCGAATTTCGACAGGTGCCGTGTTATGGTTCAGCCCGAGTATTTTGAGCGGCATATCAGGTTAAGGTACGGCACCGATCCGGTACCGGGAGGAATAGTCCACGGAGTGCGTATCATAAGCGAACTGAAAGCACAGTTCCTTGTCTGTGTTACTTATACACCGCATTATCGCGGCTCAGGCTCTGACGCAGCCGCGATGGGATGATCAGACAAACACCAATGCATCAACAGCTTCGACGGCTGTCCGCCCTCTGGGCCGCGACGGTTATAACCCTATTTTGCCCTATTGCCTTCGCCGATGACGAGGACGCTCGCAGCGAGGCTGCGGCGCACCTCCTGCAGGCCGAGCTGGCCCTGCAGGCCAGCGACTTCCTGGAGGCTGCGCGGGAGTACCGCAAGGCGGCCGAAGTCAGCGACAGCGTGGACATCGCGCGGCAGGCGACCCGCGTCAGCTACAGCTTCGGCTTCAACGACGAGGCGCTGCTGGCCGCCCGGCGCTGGCTGGAGCTCGACGGCGACAGCGACGAGGCCCTGCTGTACGTGGCGCAGCTGCAGCTGCGCCTCGACGACCTGCGCAATGCGCGGCGCAATTTCAAGAAGCTGATCGAGCGCGGCGACGAGGACGCCGATGCCCGCCTGCTGTCGCTGGTACAGGTGCTGTCCGAAGAGGACCCTGAAAAAGCCGACAAGGTGATGCGCTGGCTGGCGAAACCCTACAAGAAGTCGGCGTACGCGCAGTACGCCACGGCCGTGATGGCCATGCAGGCGGGCGATACCGACTACGCCGGGGAGCGGGCGCTGCGCGCCATCGAGCTGGATCCGGAGTGGGTCAAGGCGAAGCTCCTTTATGCGCGCACCATGCTGCTCGCCGGCAGGCAGGACGAGGCCATCGATTACACGGCGCGGCTGATCGGCGACGATTCCGACCCGGACCCGGACGCGCGCATGGAGCTCGCGCTGATGATGATGACGGCCGGGCGCGACGACGACGCCCTGAGCCAGATCAACCAGATACTGCTGGAGCAGCCGTCGCGCGCGGATGCGCTGCGCATGATGGCCATCATCAACTTCCGCCTCGAGAACCTGGACGCGGCCTGGGCCGATTTCCAGGACCTGCTCGCCAGCGGCCCGTTCACCATGGATGCGCTGTACTACCTTGCGCGCATCGCGGACGTGCGCGGGGAACACGAACGGGCGGTGCGGCTGTACTCGCAGGTCAAGTCGGGGCCGAACGCCGTCGTCTCCCAGCGGCGTGCGAGCGCGCTGATCGCCTACCAGATGGAGGATCCGCAGAAGGCCCTCCAGGACCTCGAGGAATTCGGCAACAGCAGCCCCAGCCATTCGATCGACATGGTGCTTGCGCGGGCACAGCTGCTCGCGTCGCTCGAGCGATACGACGAGGCCCTGGACCTGTACGGCAAGTACGTGAAGTACCGGCCGGACGACGAGTCCGCGCTGCTCGGGCGTGCCGAGCTGCTGTTGCGCATGGGCCGGCTGGAGGACGCCATCGCGCAGTACCGGGCGGCAGCGGAGCGCTGGCCGGAGAGTGCCATGTCGCTCAACGCGCTCGGCTACACGCTCGCCGACCGCACCGACGACTACCGCGAGGCGGAGAAGCTGATCCGCAAGGCGCTCGAGTACGATCCCGAGAGCCCCGCGATCATCGACAGCCTCGGCTGGGTGCTCTTCAAGCAGGGCGAGTACGAGGCGGCGCTGGTGGAACTGCAGCGAGCCTACGACCGGCTCGACGACCACGAGGTTGCCGCGCACATCGTCGAGACGCTGGTCGCGCTGGACCGGCGCGACGAAGCGCTGCAAGTGCTGGTGGACGCCGAGAGCCGGCACACGGACAGCGACCTCCTGCAAGATGTCAGAGACCGCCTGTTCCCGAACGCCGATTAGCGGACGGCTCGCGGGCGTGGCGATGCTCGCGGCGCTGTCGCTGGCCTCCGGCTGCGCGACGCGGGAAAGCCTCGACCTGCCCGATCTCGGCGGCTGGGACAGCCGCCGGGCGCTGCTGGCCGAGCTGGACGAATGGGCGTTCAACGGCCGGATCGGCGTGGCCGCCGGTGACGACGGCTTCAGCGGTTCGCTCCGCTGGACCCAGGCGGGCGACGATTTCGAGGCGACGGTCAGCGGGCCGCTCGGCATCGGCACCGTGCGGCTCGAAGGCAATGGCGGCCGCGTGCAGCTGACCGACAAGGACGGCAACCGCACCGTGCTCGACGACGCGGAGCGGGATCTCTACCTGCGTTACGGCTGGACCATTCCCGTCAGGAGCCTGCGCTACTGGGCGCTAGGCATTCCCGACCCGGCGCTGCCGGCGGAGACCGTGTTCGGGGGGGACGGGCAACTCGAGCGCCTCGTCCAGGGCGGCTGGCAGGTCGACATCACGCGCTACGGCGACGGCGGCGGCCAGCCCATGCCCACGCGGCTCAACGCCGCGAGCGAGAAGACGCGCGTCAAGCTCGCGATACACGACTGGTCATTTTTTGACCAGCCCCGGCGCTAACGGCAGCTTCGTTGACACCTCCGGGGCCGGCCCGCACAATTCGCACGGTCAAAACCGATACGACTGATAAATTACTGGGGCGTAGCCAAGTGGTAAGGCAACGGGTTTTGATCCCGTGATCCGCAGGTTCGAATCCTGCCGCCCCAGCCATTAGAAGAACAGAAGGGGATCGTCGTGGATATCGCAACAATGGCCGTGTTTACGGGAAACGCGCACCCGAAGCTGGCCCACGACATCGCGCGCTGCCTCATGCTGCCGCTGGCAAGAGCGCACGTGGGTCGTTTCTCGGATGGCGAAATCAACGTCGAGATCCTGGAGAACATCCGCGGGCGCGAGACCTTCATCATCCAGCCGACCTGCCCGCCGGCTTCCGAGAACCTGATGGAACTGCTGGTGATGGCGGACGCCGCGAAACGGGCGTCGGCGTCGCGGATCACGGCGGTCATCCCGTATTTCGGTTTCGCCCGCCAGGACCGGCGGCCGCGCGCCGCGCGCGTGCCGATCACGGCCAAACTGGTGGCCAAGATGATCGGGGCCGCGGGCGTCGACCGCGTGCTCACCGTCGACCTGCATGCCGACCAGATCCAGGGCTTCTTCGACATCGCCGTCGACAACGTCTACGCCTCGCCCGTGTTGCTCGGCGACGTGTGGAGACACAGCTACCCGAACATGGTGGTGGTGTCGCCCGACGTCGGCGGCGTGGTGCGCGCCCGGGCGCTCGCCAAGCGCCTCGACGACGCGGACCTCGTCATCATCGACAAACGCCGCGCGCGCGCCAACCAGTCCGAGGTCATGAACATCATCGGCGAGGCCGAAGGCAAAAACTGCATCCTGATGGACGACATGGTGGATACCGCCGGCACACTCTGCCAGGCGGCGGCTGCCCTCAAGGCACACGGCGCGGCCAGCGTGCATGCCTACATCACGCACCCCGTGCTGTCCGGGCCGGCCGTGTCGCGCATCTCCGATTCCCAGCTCGATGACCTCGTCGTCACCGATACGATCCCGCTGAGCGAGGAAGCGCAGGCCTGCAAGAAGATCCGCCAGCTGTCGACCGCGGAGCTGCTCGCCGAGACCATGCGCCGCATCTCGGACGAGGAGTCGGTCTCGTCGCTGTACGTGGATTAGCATCGATCGCGGGCCGAGGCTCGCTGCTACGGTGCTATTCGTGCTGCAGGAGCGGTTCTCGAACCGCGGCCGATCTGGAATACAGACATGCTCATTATCAACAGGACGGACGTCGAACGGCTGCTGCCGATGGCGGCGTGCATCGAGGCCATGGCCGACGCGATGCGGGCGGCGTCGCGCGGCTCGGTGGCCATGCCGCTCAGGCTGTTCGCGCCGCTCGCCGACGGCAGCGGCTCGCTCGGCCTGATGCCCGGATCGGTGCTGGAGCCGCCGTTCTTCGGCGCGAAGGTGATCAGCCTGCGTTTCGACAACCCGGCGCAGGGACTGCCCACCGTGCAGGGCTACGTGTCGCTGTTCGACCATGACACGGGCACGCCCGTCGCGCTCATCGAAGGGTCGTCCATCACCGCCCTGCGCACCGCGGCCGCTTCGGGCCTCGCCACCCGCGCGCTCGCGCGCCAGGATGCGCGCACCCATGGCGTCTTCGGCACGGGCGTGCAGGCGGTGACACACATCGATGCCGTGGCTTGCGTGCGTGACATCGACCGGGTGGTCGTGTGGGGCAGGGATGCGGAGAAGACACGGCGCTTTGCCGCACAACAGGCGGCGCGCACGCAGCTCGAGGTCACGGCGACACAAGACCCGGCCGAGGCCGCGCGCTGCGACGTGGTCAGCACGGTGACGGCGGCGACGCGGCCGATCCTCAAGGGCGAGTGGCTGGAGCCCGGCTGCCACCTCAACCTCGTCGGCGTGCACACGCCCGATGCACGGGAAGCCGACACCGAGGCTGTGCGGCGCTCGCGGGTCTACGTCGATCGCATGGAGTCCGCCATGAACGAGGCCGGCGACCTGCTCATCCCGATCGCGGCAGGGGCGATCGGCGAGGCGCACGTCCTCGGCGAGATCGGCGCGGTGCTCGCAGGCGCGGTGCCCGGCAGGACCGCCGCCAGCGACATCACGCTGTACAAGTCGCTCGGCATCGTCGCCCAGGACCTGTTCGCGGCGGCGCGTGTCTACGCCCGGGCCCTCGAAAACGGGGCCGGGTTCGAGGTGGACCTCGGCTGAGGGTTGGGGTACCATGCGCCGCCCGCAACGGGCCGGTCGCAGGCCGGCGGGTGCCAGGTTCTGGCAAATTTACAATTAAATCAATCAGATAACGGAGTTCAGTCATGGCTGACGATTTTGATCTGATTGCGGAATTCCGGGATGACTCAGGGAAAGGTGCGAGCCGCCGCCTGCGTCGCGAAGGAAAAGTCCCCGCAATCCTCTACGGTGGCGGCCGCCCGCCGCGCAACCTCGCTTTCGACCACAACCGGGTCCTGCAGCAACTCGAGAACGAATCGTTCTATTCGAGCGTCCTCAACGTCAAGGTCGGCGACAAGGAGCAGGCGGTCATCCTCAAGGACCTGCAGCGCCATCCGGCCAAGCGCCAGATCCTGCACATGGACCTGCAGCGCATTCTCGAGGACGAAGAGATCCGCATGAACGTGCCGATCCACTTCCTGAACGAGGAAACCGCGCCGGGCGTCAAGCTGCGCGGCGGCACGGTATCGCACCTCATGACCGACGTCGAGGTGGTGTGCCTGCCGCGCTACCTGCCGGAGTATCTCGCGATCGATGTCGGCGATCTCGATCTCGACGAGATGCGCTACATGTCCGACATCCCGCTGCCGGAAGGCGTCACGATCCCGGCGCTCGCGCAGGGTGAGGAAGCCAACCAGCCGATCGTCTCGATCCACGTCATCAAGGAAATGGGCGCGGAGCAAGAAGAAGGCCTCGAGCCAGCCGCTCCCGGAGCGGTGCCCGTCGCCGGCGAGGAAGCCGGGGAAGCAGGGGGTTCTTCCGACGACGAGTCCAACGAGGGCTGATTGCCGATCGGGTAGCGACCTGGAAGACCGCCCACGGGCGGTCTTCTTGTTTGTACTATTAGCGACATGACGACATTGCGCATGATTGCCGGGCTCGGTAACCCGGACGAGAAATACCTGCGGACGCTGCACAACGCGGGCTTCTGGTTCGTGGACGAACTCGCGCGCAAGTTCGGCGGCAGCTTCAAGTACGAGAAGAAGTTCGATGCCGAGTGCTGCAAGGTCGAAATCGATGGCAACGACGTCTGGCTGGTGAAGCCGCAAAGCTACATGAACCACAGCGGCGGGCCGGTGCGCGCCGCGCTCGACTACTACCGTGCGACGCCCGGCGAGCTGCTGGTCGCGCACGACGAGATCGACCTGCCGCCCGGCACGGTGCGGTTGAAGCACGGCGGCGGTCACGGCGGGCACAACGGTATCCGCGACGTGATGCAGCATTGCGGCGCGGATTTCCTGCGCCTCAGGATCGGCGTCGGCCATCCGGGCGAGAAGGACAAGGTGACGGGCTACGTGCTGAAACGCGCGTCGTCGGACGTCGAGGCGCTGGTGGAGAAGAACATCGACGACGCCGTCGCCGTTCTTCCCGTGCTGCTGGACGATGGCCTCAACGCGGCGATGAAGAAGCTGCATACGAAGAACGAAAAGGAAGACTGAGTGGCGATTACCTGTGGCATCGTGGGACTGCCGAACGTCGGCAAGTCGACATTGTTCAACGCGCTGACCGCGGCCGAGATCGCGGCGGAGAACTACCCGTTCTGCACCATCGATCCGAACGTCGGCGTCGTGCCCGTGCCGGATCCCCGGCTCGACATACTGACCGGGATCGTGAAGCCGGCGAAGACGATCCCTACCACCATGGAGTTCGTCGACATCGCGGGTCTCGTTGCAGGCGCGTCGAAGGGTGAGGGGCTCGGCAACAAGTTCCTCGCGAACATCCGCGAGACCAACGCGATCGCGCACGTGGTGCGCTGTTTCGAGAACGACGACGTCACGCACGTCGCCGGCCGGATCAACCCGATCGACGACATCGAGACGATCAACACGGAACTCGCGCTCGCGGACCTCGAGTCCGTCGAGAAGCAGCTCCTGAAGGCGGAGAAGAACGCGAAGACGGCGAAGAAGGAAGACATCTACATCCGCGACACGATCAGGAGGGTCCGCGACCACCTGGCCGAGGGCAACGCGGTGCGTACGCTCGACCTCGACGAGAATGCGAGGAAGATCCTCAAGGACCTGCACCTGATCACGGCGAAGCCCGTCATGTACATCGCGAACGTCGACGAGTCGGGCTTCGAGAACAACCCGCACCTCGATGCCGTGACGGAATACGCGGCGGCCGAGGGCGCCGAGGTCGTGGCGATCTGTGCGGCGATCGAGGCGGAGATCGCACAGCTCGACGAAGCGGACAGGAAGGACTTCCTCGCCGATCTCGGTTTCGACGAACCGGGCCTGAATCGCGTCATCCGCACGGGCTACGAGCTATTGGGCCTCGAGACCTTCTTCACGGCGGGGCCGAAGGAAGTGCGCGCCTGGACGACGAAGATCGGCGCGACCGCGCCCGAGGCCGCCGGCGAGATCCACACGGATTTCCAGAAAGGCTTCATCCGCGCCGAAGTCATCGCCTACGACGATTTCGTCAAATACAACGGCGAGCACGGCGCCAGGGAAGCGGGACGCCTGCGGCTCGAAGGCAAGGAGTACGTCGTGCAGGAAGCCGACGTCATGCACTTCCGGTTCAACGTCTGATCTCGACTCGAGCAGAAAAAGGGTGAGCTGCCGACGCTCAAGGAGTCGCGCCGGCAGCTCGTTGCAAAGGCCCGGAGAGGCGCTTTGCAGTGGGGGATGACGTTACATCCGGCAAGCAGCAGGGAGATACTTGTTCGGCAATGCGGCATTGCCGTTGCAGTCCCAGGCAACGCTGCCGGCGTTGGTCGAGTCGGGCGTCATGGAGAGGATCGCGCCAACGAGATCCGGATGCACGGTGTTGCCGTAGCTGATCTCGATGGCACCGCCCGCCACGATCTCGACCTGGGTCACGTAGGGTCCGGTATAGTCCGCCGGGGCCGAGAGCCCCGCGGTGTTGTTGCTGGACGCGAACACACCGAAGTTCTGGAAATACTCGGCGGCCGCAACCTTGGCCGACGTGCTCATGTTGATCCCCTCCGCGACCTGCGAACGGATGATGTAGTTTGTATAAAGCGGGATGGCGATCGATGCGACTATGCCGATGATCGCGACAACGATCATCAACTCGATCAGCGTGAATCCCTGTTGTGCTTTCTTCATTATGCGTCTCTGTTCGCAGGCCGCGGAGCCTATGGGTGTACTCTGGCAGAGACCGGATCGATTCGCGTCACCGTGCATCACGGCAAAAAATGAGACTTTTGTCGCGCTTTATGTCGAGAACCCTCTGGAAGTCCACGATTCACGGGGCTTGCAGGGCGATTTGCGAGAAATTCTCAGGTTCCCGAAACTGGACATAAAATCAAAACCAATCGAAAGGCCGGCCCGGGATTGGCCTTTTTTCCGGGTTTTCCGGCCGGTTTCGGAGGAGCTCTGCGCATGCGGTTTCGACCCCCGTTGATTGCTCTGCTCCTGGCTGCATTGGCCGGTGCCTGCCCGACCTGGACGTGTCCCTGGCAGGGTTCGAACCTTGACACGCGACAACGTCGTACGGACAATCTGCGGCCCGCTTGGCGGAGGGCCGGACCGGCCCGAGTCCATTCCACCCATCGGTCGAAGCGACTATCATGGGACAACGAATTTTGGTGATGTAGCTCAGATGGTTAGAGCGACGGACTCATAACCCGTAGGTCGGTGGTTC
>DATIUU010000317.1:0-13222 GCA_035466635.1 Woeseiaceae bacterium | reverse complement strand
AGGTGGCGTACAGGCCGATGACCGGGGTGCCGGCCGCCGTGGCCATGTGTGCCGGGCCGGAATCCGGGCACAGCACCACGTCGGCGGCGGCGATCAGGGCATGGAGCTCCTTGAGCGACGTGCGCCCGGCGAGGTTGGCGGCGCCCGCCTGGCGGGCAATGGCCCCGGCGTATTCCTGCTCGAGCGCCGAATGGCCGCCGGTGACGACGACCGTCGCCGCCAGGCGCTCCTCGAGGTAACGCGCCACCGCGACGAAGCGATCGGCGGGCCAGTTCCTGAAGTTGCGGCTGCGCTGGCTGCTCAGGGGGCTGATGACGACCGTCTTCGGGCCGGCATGCTGCTTCGCGAAGGCGTGCTCCGCTTCGCCGATCGGGATGTCCCAGCGCAGGTCGGTGGGTCGTGCGCCGATGTGGCGCGCGAAACCCAGCATCGCCTCGAGTGCATGCTCGCCTTTCGCGGCGGGAATCCGCTCGTTGGTGAACAGCCACTGGAAGTCACGGGCACGCGCCTTGTCGAAGCCGACCCGCACCGCGGCCGGAATCGCGCGGCAGAGCAGGTTAGCGCGCATCGAGGCATGCATGCACAGTGCGACGTCGAAACGCCTGCCGGCCAGTTGCCGCGTGACGTGACGGTAGGCGGCGAGTCCTTGCGCTTTGTCGAAGGTGATAAACTCGATGTCTCGTATGTCGCCCATCAGGGTCGCTTCCGTCTTGCCGATGACCCAGGTGATGCGGGCGTCGGGCCAGTTATCCTGAAGGTTGCGAATGACCGCGAGCGCGTGGCAGGTGTCGCCGATCGCGGAAAGCCGAAGGACGCAGATGTTTTCGGGCGCAGAGTTGGCGAACAAGTGAGACAAGTCGATAACGAGGGACGGAACCGTTGACCGAAACCGTCGAGAAGACCGCGACCGGCGCCATCCTATACGATAAGGCCATCATCAACCAGATTTCGGAGGACCGCTTCGAGCCCTCGGGCTGGTTGCACTCGGAGCCGCTGAAGGGGTCGCACGGCTCGGGCGGGCGCGGCAACACGATGTACGTCGGCAATATCCCGCGGCAGTTCGTATTGCGGCACTTCATGCGCGGCGGGTTGATCGGCAAGCTGGTTCGCGATCGCTACCTGTGGACCGGCGAGGACAACACGCGCTCGTTCGTCGAATGGCGCCTGCTGGCCAAGCTGGCCGACAACAACCTGCGGGTGCCGCGGCCTGCGGCGGCACGCTACCGCCGCCTCGGCCCGACGTACACGGCAGACATCATCACCGTGCGCATCCCCGCGGTTTCGCCGCTGTCGCAGTACATTGCCCAGCGTTCGCGCGACGAGGCTTTCTGGCGTTCCACGGGCGCCGCGATCCGGGAGTTTCACGCCTGCGGCGTCTATCACGCCGACATGAACGCCTATAACCTGCAGATCGACAAGGCCGGCAGGCTGTGGATGCTCGACTTCGATCGCGGCCGCCTGCTGCCGCCGGGCGCCTGGCAGCAGAAGACCCTGGGCCGCCTGCATCGCTCGCTCGAGAAGATCAAGACGCTGGATCCCCGCGCGCACTTCGACGAGAGCAACTGGGAGGCACTGCTCGACGGTTACTTCAGCGCGTCGAGGTCCGCGTAGTAGTCGTCGTAGCCTTCCGGCAGGTTCTTGAATTTCCGGTGTATCCACAAGTACTGCTCGGGGCAGCGGCGGATGTGTTCCTCGAGCACGCGCACGTACTGCTTCGTGTCCTCGACCGGGTCGTCACCGGGAAAGGCCTCGAGCGGCGGCAGTATCGTGTGGACATAGCTGCCGTCATCCAGCCGGCGCGGAAAGAACGGTAGCGTAATGGCATCGCCGAGGCGCGCCAGCGTCGACGTCGCGGTGGTGTGCATCGCGGGCACGCCGAAGAACGGAATCACCGCCGCGCCCTTGCGATCGTAGCTCTGGTCGGGCGCGTACCACACCGGGCGACCCGCGCGCAGGCTGCGCACCATCTTCTTGATGTCTCGCTTCTCGATCGTCTCGTCTGCCGAGCGTTCACGCCCCGTGCGCTGCAGCTCCGTGATGAAATCGCTGCGGTTCTTGCGGAACACGGCATCGAACGGCGGGCAGTTCATCGCGAGCAGCCGCCCGGAAATTTCCAGCGTCGTGAAATGGGCGCTCAGCAATATGACGCCCCTGCCGCTGTCGAGCGCCTGTTGCAGATATTCGATGCCCTCCAGGCGCGCGATCTTGCGGTGCATACGGTCGCTGCCCCAGCGGCCGAGCCCCATCTCGATCAGCGACATGCCGAGTGCCTCGAAGTGCCGCGTCGCCAGCGCATTGCGCTCGGCCGTCGTCAGTTCGGGAAAACACAGCTCGATATTGCGCCGCACGATGGCGCGCCGGCTCGCGGCAAGGCGCCCCGCGATCCGGCCGAGACCGCGGCCGATCGCGAGCGCGGCGCGATGCGGCAGCAGGCAGACGAGGCGCAGGACGCCCATGCCGATCCATGCCGGCCAGTAGCGCGGTGCGCGGAAATGATGGAGTGGCTTGCGGTTGTCGCTCATGGAGGGAATGAGCTTAAGCGAAACGGCGATCAGGCCCCAGTCTTCATTCCGACATGCCGTCGACGTAGTCGTCGCTCTTGCCCTCGGTTTTCTTCGCGACGGCCGGCTCCGACTCGTCGAGCGGGGTTTCCACGGTCGCAATGCCGACGTGGAACGCCGCGAACCCGGGCATGACGATCTGGTTGCGAGCCATGCCGATGACGCGCCCGGAATAGGGCGAGCGAACCTCGCTGCGGGCGTTGCTCATCGGGTCGGTGATGGTGCCGAGCAGGTCGCCCTCGGTGACGGTGCTGCCCAGGCCGACGTCGGCCAGCAATATCCCGCCGCTGTCGGCGCGTACCCAGGAGGAGCGGTAATAGACGGGCTCCGGATCGCTCCAGAGGCGCAGTTTGCGCTGCATGCCGATGGCGGTGATGAGTGTCTCGATGCCCTTGACGCCGTGCTTCACTTCGTTGAGCTCGAGCACCGACGGCCCGCCGGCCTCCAGCGTGACGGCCGGTATGCCGGCCTGCGTAGCCGCGTGCCGCAAGGTGCCGACCGCCGGGGTGCTGTGCAGTATCACCATGCCGCCGAGCCCCTGCGTCAGCGTGACGACGTCCGGGTTGCGCAGGTCCGCGCGGATCTGCGGCAGGTTGGCGCGCTCGAAGGACCCCGTGTGCAGGTCGATGAGCGCATCGCAGTGCGCGACGACGTTGGTGAAGAACGAATGCGCGATGCGTGCCGCGGCGCTGCCGGTCGGGTTGCCGGGGAAATAGCGGTTCAGGTCGCGGCGGTCCGGCAGGTAGCGGGAGCCGCGGCGGAAGCCCTGTACATTGACGATGGGCACACCGATGATCGCACCCGCCAGCTTCTCCGGGTTGATGTCGTGCAGTACCCGCCGCACCATCTCGACGCCATTGAGCTCGTCGCCATGCACCGCTGCCGTCAGGCACAGGCTCGGGCCCGGCAGCGCGCCATTGATGGCGAGGACGGGCGTCGATACCGGCACGCCCTCGAACAGTTCGGTGGCCGACCAGGACAGGCGCATGGAGGTGCCCGGCGGAATCTCGGCGCCGAGCAGGCGCAGGGGCTCGGCGAGCCCTTCGGCCGACGTCACGGCCTCCGCCAGCGGCACATCGTGCGGATGGCTGGGCACGGCCTCGACGAATTCCTCGGCCGCCGCGGCAACCTCGCTGGAACGCGAATCCTCGTCCTCGGTCCTATCGTCACGGACGTCGACGCCGTTGTCCGCGGGATCGACGGCCACTTCGCCCGCCACGGACCAGGAGCCCGCTCCCGCCAGCAACAGGGCGGCGGCGGCCAGGTACAGGGACTTATTGAGAAAATGCGCGGTCATGGTCGATAGATGGCATCCAGGATGCTGCCGGGCGGCAATTTGCCGTGTTCCTAAAAGCTGATTAGCATCAGCGACACTATAGCAGTTCCGTTATTTTTTCCGTGAACTAATCAAGACTTTGCGAGTGAAACTTGAACTGATCTAAATGGCAAGAAAAAGTCGAATCCTGGCCCTTTTGCTGCTGTTTTCGGGCTTTGCGGCGGTGCCCGTGCATGCAGAAGAGACCTTCCCGCTCCCCGCGGCATTACAGCCCGACGTCGATTTCTGGGTGTCGATATTCACGCGCTACGGGACCGACGAGGGGGTGCTGCACGACAATCGCAATCTCGCCGTGGTCTACGAGCGCATCGACATGCCGCGCGGCATCAGCCGCCAGGAGCGCAACCGGCGCGTGCAGAAGCGCCGCGAAGCCCTGGTGCGGATCCTCGAGACCCTCGCCGACGGCAAACGCGATGACCTCACCGCGGAACAGGCGCGCGTGCTGGCGCTGTGGCCCGACGACGTCAGCAACGACACGCTGCGCGCCGCCACGCAACAGATCCGCTTCCAGCAGGGCCTGTCCGATCGCTTTCGCGAGGGGCTGCAGCGATCGGGCCGCTGGCGCGACTTCATCGAAGCGGAGTTCACGGCGCTCGGGGTGCCCGTCGAGCTTGCCGCGTTGCCGCACGTGGAGTCGTCGTACAATCCCGACGCGCGGTCGCACGTGGGGGCGTCGGGCATCTGGCAATTCACGCACAGCACGGGCCGCCGCTACCTGCGCGTGGATCACGTGATCGACGAGCGCAACGATCCGTTCGCGGCGACACGCGGCGCAGGCCGGCTGCTCGCGTACAATTACTCGATTACCGGTAACTGGCCGATGGCGATCACCGCCTACAACCATGGCCTCGCCGGCGTGCGCCGGGCCATGCGGGTGCACGGCGACGAGGCCTACGTCGATATCCTGCGCAACTACAACGGCCGTACGTTCGGCTTCGCCTCGCGCAACTTCTACGTCGCCTTTCTCGCTGCCAGGGAGGTCGACCAGAACGCGGAGCGTTATTTCCCGGGCGTGGTCCGCGAGTCGCCGACGGCCTACGCGGAACTGAAACTGCCGGACTACGTGGCCGCGGACGATCTCGCGCTCGCGCTCGGCGTATCGACCCGGCAAATCGCGCAACACAACCTGGCGCTACCGCCCACCCTCTGGGAGGGGAGCAAGCACCTGCCGCGCGGCTACGCCGTGCGCCTGCCGGCGAGCATGGTGAACGGTTCCGCGGATGCCGTACTGGCCTCGGTGCCGAAGGACCGCTGGCAGACGCAGCAGCTGCCGGACCTCTTCCACACGGTCGCGCGTGGCGACACCCTGTCGGAGATTGCGGAGCGCTACGATACGCGGGTCTCGACACTGGTCGCCCTGAACGGTCTCGGCAGCCGGCACCGGATTCGCGCCGGCCAGCAATTGCGATTGCCGGCCGCGGGGCCGGCACCGGGAGTCGTCGCGATGGCGAGCACCCCGGCCGAGGCGCCGGCGGCCGCCGCGGCGGCGCCGGAGATCGTCGTCGAAGCCGTGCCGCAGGTCGAGGAGCAGGAGCCCGCGGCGCTGGCCGGGGAGATCGCGGAGACGGTGGTCAGCACCCTGCAGACCGCGCTGCTGTCGGACCCGAGCGATTACACGGTTGGCGACGACGGTACGATCGAAGTGCAGCCGCTGGAAACGCTCGGCCATTACGCCGACTGGCTGGGCCTGAAGACCCAGCGCCTGCGCGATATCAACGGCTTCGCGTTCCGTACGCCCGTGGAGGTCGGCCAGCGCATCAAGCTCGAATTCCGCGATGTCGATATCGAAGCGTTCGAAAACCTGCGCGTCGACTACCATCGCAAGCAGCAGGACGGTTTCTTCCGCCAGCACGTCATCACGGGCGTGAAGGAGCACGAGATCCGCCGCGGCGAGTCGGTGTGGATACTGTCGCTGCGCGAGTACGGGGTGCCGATCTGGCTGTTCCGGCAGTACAACCCCGAGCTCGATCTGCACAGCATTACGCCCGGCGCCAGGGTGCGGTTGCCGATACTGACGCCGACCGGGGATTCCTGATGCGCGATCGCGCGCGGCTGACCGTGATCCGCGTGCTGCCGGTGCTGTTGCTCACGATCGCCGCCGCGGCCTGGTTCAACGACGTGCAGGACGGCGGACCGTACGTGCTGCGCAACCTGCTGCCGCCCCTCATCCTGCTGCTGCTCGCGACGTTCATCGTGTGGCGCGGCGGCGGCGACTGGACCGGCCGGGGCTGGCGCTGGCCGCTCGGCCTCGTCGGCTTCGCGATCCCGGCGCTGGGCCTGTCCCTCTACCTGCATTACGCTTACTCGACCAACCTCGGCGGGATGTTCGACGACGCGGAGGAGCCGATGCGCGTGTTCCGCTACCTGCCGGCCTACACGCTGGTTGCCGGCGGTATCGGCTTCGCCATCGGCTGGATCGTTGGCAGGAACGTGTGATGTGACGTGGCTCTTTTTTCGCACGAGGCTATTTTGCTAATCTTGGCCCGGAAACGCTGCGGAGGACCATGAATGCCGGGAAGGCTGCCGACACTGTGCGTACTGAGCGCGCTCCTGCTGGGGGCGGGCGCCGTGCCGGGCATGCAGGGCAGCGCCCTCGCAAACGATTTTCCGATCGCCGACAAGGTCGTCGTCGAGAAGGGTGCGCGCAAGCTGCACCTGCTCAAGGGCGGGGTGGCGTTCCGCAGCTTCGACATCGCGCTCGGCATTCGGCCGGTCGGCGACAAGGAAAAGGAGGGCGACTTCAAGACGCCCGAAGGCAACTACCGGCTCGACGCGCGCAACCCGGACAGCGAATACTTCCTGGCGATTCACGTCTCCTACCCGGATTCGCGGGACCGCGCCGAGGCGCGGATGAACGGTGTGGATCCGGGCGGCGCGATCATGATCCACGGCCAGCCGAACGACCCGACGCGCTCGGAAGCGTATTATCGCACCCGGGACTGGACGAACGGCTGTATCGCCGTGTCGAATTCCGACATGATCGATATCTGGCTGATGACGGCAGAGAACACGCCGATCGAAATACGTCCCTGACGTCTGCATTGACGCGGAAATCGCATGACCGAAATCCCCACGGTTGACGCCGAGGTATGGCCGGAAGGCAGCCTCGAAGTCCTGTCGCAGTTCGAAGTCGAACAGTTGCGCGGCAGCGGCGAGGGCGGCCTGTACCCGTTGTTGCGCCGCTGCATGCTGGCCGTCCTGAATTCGGGCAGCCAGATGGACGATACGCGAGCCGTGCTCGAACGTTACCGGGACTTCGACGTCGGCTTCATCCAGCAGGACCGGGGCGTGAAGGTATCGCTGACCGGTGCGCCGGCCGACGCCTTCGTGGACGGCAAGATGATCCGCGGCATCCGCGAACTGCTGTTCGCGGTGCTGCGCGACATCGTGTTCACGCGCAACGAGATCATCGGGGATCCGCGCTTCGACCTCGACACCCCCGGCGGCACCACGAATGCCGTGTTCCACATCGTGCGCAATGCAAGGCTCCTGTTGACGCCGACGTCGCTGAACATCGTCGTCTGCTGGGGCGGGCATGCCATCAGCCGTGAAGAATACGACTACACCAAGCTCGTGGGCTACGAGCTCGGGCTGCGCGCGATGAACGTCTGCACGGGTTGCGGTCCGGGCGCGATGAAAGGCCCGATGAAAGGCGCGACCATCGGTCATGCGAAACAGCGCATCCGCGACGGCCGCTACATCGGCATAACAGAGCCCGGCATCATCGCCGCCGAGGCGCCCAACCCCATCGTCAACGCGCTGGTCATCATGCCGGACATGGAGAAACGCCTCGAGGCGTTCGTGCGCGTCGGCCACGGGATCGTGGTATTCCCCGGTGGCGTGGGCACGGCGGAGGAGATCCTGTACCTGCTGGGCGTCCTGCTGCACCCGGAGAACGCGTCCCAGCCCATGCCGATGGTCATGACCGGCCCGGCGTCGGCAGAGCCGTACTTCCGGCAGATCGACGACTTCGTCGGCCAGACGCTGGGCCCGGAAGCCCGGCAGCGCTACTCCATCATCATCGACGACCCGGCCGGGGTCGCGCGGGAGATGGCGCGCGGACTCGACGCCGTGCACCAGTTCCGCAAGCGTCACGGAGATGCCTACTATTTCAACTGGCGGCTCGTCATCGATCGCAGTTTCCAGCAGCCGTTCACCGCGACCCACGAATCCATGGCGGCGCTCGATATCAGGGAGGGGGCGCAGCCGCATGAACTTGCCGCCAACCTGCGGCGCGCGTTCTCGGGTATCGTTTCCGGCAACGTCCGCGACGACACGGCCGCGGCCATCGAGAAGCACGGGCCTTTCGAAATCAACGGCTCGGCGAAGATCATGGGCCTCCTGGACGACCTGCTCGCCTCGTTCGTCGAACAGCAGCGCATGAAGATTGCCGCCGGAAGTTACCGGCCCTGCTACCGGGTGCGGAGCTGAATGTCGCGATCGGCGCCGCTGATTAAGTAAAAAGCAAGTGCAAGTCATTGAAAATATTATAGAAAACTCAATTCTGCACTGTGATGCAGTTCCTGTGCAGGCGGGCAAATTGAACATAGGATTAGCTTGAAAGGACTCTCCGAGCAAGCCGATGCCTGACAGCAAGCACATGAGATGGGTGGACGACTGCGCAGCGGACGCGAAGCCGAAAACCGACGCAGCGGAAACGACGGTCAACAGGCCCGAACCGGCGGCGAACGATGCCGACGGCTGGCAGCAGTACCGGCGCTGGATCACGAAAGCGCCCGCGCCTCGCGGCCGCCGGGTCGGCATCGACCCCTCGCTGTATACCTGGAAGGGTTACCGCAGCTGGAGCGAGCAGGTGAAGCGTAACTGGACCGACGACGGGGACGAGACCTGATCCGCGGCTCCCGGAATATCGAGCAACCAGAAAACGCCGACCTCGTGTCGGCGTTTTTCGTTGCCGCCGAGGGTGCCGCTTTGCGCGTCGAATTGTGATGCCGTACGCCGCCGGAACCGGTACTGCGTCTGGTTTTCACGCATTGTTCGTCAACGCGCAAAAAATTAAAAAGAAGCTGTGATCTGCCTCACGGAGCAATATACTCCGCGCCCCTATAGTCTTGCCAACACTGTTGGTTGCCAATGGATCTGCGAAGACAGTATGTCAAGGAAGCACAAAGAAAACGAAGAGCCGCTCGTCACGCTGAAGAACGAGTTTTCGCGGCAACGCTGGGAGATGTTCCATCGCGCAATCGCTCACGCCAAGGAGTGTAATCACGCGGCCGTCGTCGAAGCCGACCTGGGTGTGGACGAGGGCAACAGCGGCGCCCCCTTCCTGACCATCGTGCGTTGACCGGCCACGGAGAGTTTTCATTGGAACGGATCCTGCAATGGCTTGACGACCTGGACGACCTGTTCGGTGCCGTCGGCCTGCTTGCAGAGCGCCTGCTCCGCCTGGCCGTTGCACTCGCCAGGCTGACCGCCCTGCTGGCCGTGGCCGTATGCGGCATTGTCGCCGCGCTGGCGGAACCGCCGCTCGGCCTGGCCGTCGCAATCCTGCTGTTCGTATTCCTGCTTTATCGCAGCGTCACCCAGCCCGGGTTCGTCCTCCGCAGGGACGCCACCGCCTGATTGCGCGAGCGGCAGCCTTGAAATAGCGCCGCACACCCCTATCGTCTGTCCCTCTGTACCGCATCCTTGCGGCCCGTACGCATTTGCATGGGGACCCAGAAGTGACTGACAACAACACCCGGGAGACGCTCGGATTCCAGGCCGAGGTGCGTCAGCTACTGAAGCTGATGATTCATTCCCTCTACCTCAAACAGGAGATATTCCTTCGTGAGCTGATCTCCAACGCGTCGGACGACGCGGACAAGCTGCGTTTCGAAGCGCTCGCGAAGCCGGACCTGCTCGGCGACGACAACGAACTCCGAATTCGTATCGCGTACGACAAGGACGCCCGCACGGTCAGCGTATCCGACAACGGTATCGGGATGTCGCGCGACGAGCTGGTGGAGAACCTGGGCACCATCGCGCGTTCCGGCACCGCGGAATTCTTAAGCCGCATGACCGGCGACGAGCGGGAAGACGCGCGCCTCATCGGCCAGTTCGGCGTCGGCTTCTATTCGGCCTTCATCGTGGCCGACCGGGTCGTGGTCGAGACCCGGCGCGCCGGCCTCGAGCCCGCCGCGGGCGTGCGCTGGGAGTCCGACGGGCAGGGCGAGTTCACGGTCGAAGCGGCCGACGTCGCAGAGCGCGGCACCTGCGTCACCCTGCACCTCAAGGAAGGCGAGTCCGGGTTCGCCGAGCCGATGCGGCTCGAGAATCTCATCCACAAGTACTCCGACCACATCGCGTTTCCCGTGACGCTCGCGGGGGGCGGGGACGACGGCGAGGAGAAGGTCGTCAATGCCGCCACGGCGCTCTGGACCCGTCCCAGGGCGGAGATCCCGGACGAGGAATACCGGGAGTTCTACAAGCACCTGTCGCACGACTTCGCGGACCCGCTGCGCTGGAGCCACAACCAGGTCGAGGGCAAGCGCGAATACACGAGCCTGCTCTACATTCCCGCGAACGCGCCATTCGACCTGTGGAACCGCGATGCGCCGCGCGGTCTCAAACTGTACGTGCAGCGCGTGTTCATCATGGACGACGCGGAGCAGTTCCTGCCGCTCTACCTGCGATTCGTGAAGGGCGTCGTCGACGCCGCCGACCTGCCGCTGAACGTGTCGCGGGAGTTGCTGCAGCAGAATCCCGAACTGCAGGCGATGCGCGGCGCGCTGACGCGGCGCGTGCTCGACATGCTGGCGAAAATGGCGGCTGACGAGGGAGACGACTACGCCGGGTTCTGGCGCCAGTTCGGCCCCGTGCTGAAGGAGGGCGTCATCGAGGACCCTGCCAACAGGGACAAGCTGGCGCGCCTGATGCGCTTTGCAACGACGCACAGCGAGGGCGCGGCACAGGACCAGTCCCTCGCCGACTACGTGGCGCGAATGCAGGAAGGCCAGGACCGCATCTACTACCTGCTGGCGGAGAATCACGCCACGGCGGCGGCGAGCCCGCATCTCGAACAACTGCGCAGCAAGAACATCGAAGTGCTGTTGCTGACGGACAGGATCGACCCGTGGCTGGTCGACGCCCTGCACGAGTTCGACGGCAAGGAGCTGGCCGACGTGGCGCGCGAAGGGCTGGTCCTCCCCGAGGGCGACGGCGTCATCTCGCAGGAGGTGGCCAACGAGGAGCACAAGCCGCTGCTCAAGAAGATCAAGCGGGTCCTGAAGGATCGCGTGCACGCGGTGAACGCGAGCCGCCGCCTCGTCGATTCGCCCGCCTGCGTGGTGTCCGGGGAGGGCGACCTGAGTCCGAGCCTCAAGCGCATGCTCGAGGCCAGCGGCCAGAGCCTGCCGGAAACCAAACCCATTCTCGAGGTGAACGTCGGCCATCCGTTGCTCGAGCGCCTGTCCGGGGAAACCGATGACGGGCGATTCACGGCGCTGTCGAACATCCTGCTCGATCACGCGTTGCTCGCCGAAGGCCGGCAGATCGACAATCCCGCCGAATACGTGGCGCGCATGAACCGGCTGCTGCTCGAGCTTGATTCCGCACCGGCCGCCAAGTAAAAGGGTGCCGATGAAGAGCGAACTTCCCAGCGACGAGCAACTGCGGGCCAGGCTCAGCGACGAGCAATACCGGGTCACGCAGCAGAAAGGGACCGAGCGCGCGTTTACGGGTGCGTACGTCGATCACAAGGCGGACGGCACCTACTATTGCGTGTGCTGCAACGCGCCCCTTTTCAGTTCCGCGCAAAAATACGATTCCGGCTCGGGCTGGCCGAGTTTCTGGCTGCCGCTCGCCGGCGACGCCGTGCGCACGAACATGGACACGAGTCACGGCATGATCCGGCAGGAGGTCGTCTGCAGCCGCTGCGGCGCGCACCTCGGCCACATGTTCGACGACGGTCCGCAGCCGACGGGGCTGCGCTATTGCGTCAACTCGGCATCGCTCGATTTCGCGGCCGGCTCCACCGATACCCCCAACGACAAAGGCGACTCACCATGACATCACGCATACTTCTCCTCGCGCTCCTGGCGACGCTGACTGCAGCGGGCTGCGCACCCGATGACAAACCGGACGCCGCCGCCGAGCCCGAGGGGACGGCCGCGGCAGAGGCCGGGACCGGCGCGGCCGAGGAGGTCGAGATCGTGCCCGGACTCACGATGAAGAAGCTCGCCAACGGTTATGGCCGTGCAGCCGTCGCCGGTGACCTGGCATCCGTGCATTACACCGGCTGGCTCTATGACCCGAATGCCGCGGACGGCCGCGGCACGAAGTTCGACAGTTCCGTCGATCGCGGCCAGCCGTTCCAGTTTCCGCTCGGCGCCGGCCGGGTCATCCGGGGCTGGGACGAAGGCGTCGCCGGCATGCTCATCGGCGAGAAGCGCGAGCTGAAGATCGCACCCGAACTCGGCTACGGCAATCGCGGCGCGGGCTCGGCCATTCCGCCCGGCGCAACGCTGCTGTTCGAGGTGGAACTGCTGGGGCTGCAGGGCCCGAACGAGAACTGAGCGGGGTCAGGTTCCGGACTTCTCGAGCTGCAGGTCCCGGGCCTGGCCGATCCAGTCTTCGCGGTAGATCCGCGAGCTGAATCCTTTCAGGCGCTGCGCGACCCGGTTGATGTCGTACTCGGTCATCTCCGCGATCTGGTGGTAGCGGAAGATGCCGAGTTCGTTCAGCGTTTTTTCGATCGCGGGCCCGATGCCCTTGATCAGGCGCAGGTTGTCGCGCAGGCCGCCGGGTTCCCGGTCGTATAGTTCGGTGACGTTGGCCGTGGCCGCCGCTGCTTCGGTCTCGACTTCCGCCTCGTCATCCCACGGGCCGCCCGGTTCGTCCAGCGCGTCCGGGAGATCGTCGTCGCCATCGTCGCCGGCGTCCGCCAGTACTGCTTCGAGGCCCGTGTAGGTCACGTTTGCCGGGTCGTTGGAGGCGTCCAGTTCGTCGCCGAGCGCATCCTGGTCGACGGGCTCCATGCGCGTTTCTCCCGTGTCCGCCGGGGTCTCGAGTTCCTCGATGCGGGCACGGGCGGCCGCGAGTTCGTCCTCGAATTGCCGGGCTTCGCCGTCGCGCACCCGGTAACGCTCGATCAGCGGCGGCAGGCGATTCTGCCAGTTCTCGAGCTCGCGGCTCAGGTGGAAGATCTTGTCATCCTTTTCCTTCAGCGCGGCCCGCGTGGAGCCGTCCCGCTGCTCGCTCGAGTGCACCTCGGACTGCAGCTCGTCACGCTGCCGCACGGTGCGCTCGAGGCTCGAGCGGATTTCCTTGAGTTGCCGCTGCAGCTGGTCGCGGCGCTCGAAAGCCTCCTTGAGCGCATCGGACA
>DATIUU010000316.1:0-3123 GCA_035466635.1 Woeseiaceae bacterium | reverse complement strand
ACACCTCCGCTGACGGTACCTGGACGGCGGCGCTGTACGGCCGCAATGTCACGGACGAACGCTATGACAATGCCAGTCTGAACGTCACGGATTACGTCCTGCAGATCCTCAGCAACGACCCGAGCGAATTCGGCGTTCGCTTCCTAAAGAGCTTCTGAAGCATTCATCAGCAACCGCACGAGAGAGCCGGTCCCGTGACCGGCTCTTTCGTTTCAGGAAGCTCGGCACCGAATGCTAGAATCGGGGCAGAGGGTAACGCCATGCAACCACGACCAGTATTTCCGGCAATTGTCACACTCTTCCTGGCCCTGGCTGCCTGCGGCCCGGACAACGGCGGCGATGCGCGCGATGCGGTCGATCTCATCGTCAACGGTGACTATGTCGTCACCTTCGACGAGGACCTCACGGTCATCGAGGACGGCGCCGTCGCGGTCCATGAAGGCATCATCGTTGCCGTCGGGCCTGCGGCCGAGATCAACGCCGCCTTCAGGGCACACGAATCCCTGGACGGAGCGCAGCGCGTCGTAATGCCGGGCCTGGTCAATGGCCACTCGCACGCAGCAATGACCCTGCTTCGCGGCGTAGCCGACGACCTCGCGCTGATGGACTGGCTCACCAACTACATATTTCCCGCCGAGGTCGAGTTCGTCGACGCCGAATTCGTGCGCATCGGCACGGAGCTGGCGTGCTGGGAGATGCTTCGTGGCGGCACGACTACTTTCGTCGACATGTATTACTACCCGGACACGATCGCAGACGTGGTCGAGCGCTGCGGCATGCGCGCATTGATATCGGCGACCGTTATCGATCAGCGCAGCCCGGATGCGGAAAGTGCTGCGGACTCCATCGGCAAGGGCGTCGGCTTCATCGAGCGCTGGAAAGGCCGCAACTCGCGGATCACCCCGATTTTCGGGCCGCACGCCAATTACACGCTGGACGCCGACCAGCTTCGCGAGACCCGCGCGGCCGCCCTCGAATGGGACGTGCCCATCAGCATCCACCTGTCCGAGTCGCCTTACGAGGTGCAGTATTCGAAGGACACCTACGGCACCACCAGTATCGAGATGCTCGACGGGATCGGGTTTTTCGAAGGCCCGACGATCGCGGCGCATGTCGTCTGGCCGACGGACGACGAGATACCCATCCTGCGCGATCGGAAGGTCGGCGTCATTCACAACCCGACATCGAACATGAAGATCGCTTCCGGCATCGCCCCGGTCGCAAAGATGCTCGCGGCCGGCGTCCGGGTCGGCCTCGGCACGGACGGTGCCGCAAGTAACAACGACCTCGACATGTGGGAGGAGATGCGCCTCGCAGCCCTCCTGCAGAAGGTCGACCGCATGGACCCCGAGGTACTGCCGGCCGAGACCGTCCTCGGCATGGCGACGATCGGCGGGGCAACCGCAATCGGGCTCGGCGACCAGGTCGGCTCGCTCGAGGTCGGCAAGCGCGCGGACCTGATCCAGGTTGCTTTCGACGACGTGCACCACGTGCCGACCTTCGACGTGATCTCGCACCTGGTCTACGTAACGGACGAGCAGGACGTCGCCGCCGTTGTTGTCGACGGCAAGTTGCTGCTGCGAGACGGCAAGTTCCTGACGCTCGATACCGACCGCATCGCGGCCGAGGCGAATGCCCTCGCCGCGCGCATCCAGGCGGCGCTCGCGGAGCGCAATACCGGGCCGGCCGCCGAATGACCGCGATCCAGGACAGGATTCCCCACAATCACTGCTACGGCTGCGGACCGGACAATCCCGACGGCCTGCAGATCAAGAGTTACTGGGACGGCAGGGAATCCGTCTGCACGTATATCCCGCGGCCGGAGCAGTGCGCGGGACCGACGCAGTATCTCTACGGTGGTACTATCGCCAGCATCGTCGACTGCCATTCCGTCTGCACGGCGATGGCGAACTACTACGAGCGCGACGGACTGGAGATCGGCGAAGGTCCGCCGATCTGGTGCGTCACGGGCAACCTGGACGTCCGCTACCTGAAGCCGATACGCATCGACAGGCCGGTCGAGCTGCGCGCCACGATCAGGGAGTGCGGCGACAGGAAGACGATCGTCGACTGCAAGGTGCTGTCGGAAGGCGCGGTGGCGGCCGAGGGCGAAGTGATCGCCATACGAGTGCCGGACACCTGGCGCTCCGGCGACGAGGACTGATATGAAAATGAAAGGACTGCTCTCACTTCCGTTCCTGGCGGCCTGCGCGAGCTGCGCAACGGATGCGGATGTTGCGGGCATGTACGCGCCGTCCTGCGTGGCGTTCGAAGGGAGCACGATCGAGCTGGCGGGCGAACGGTTCACCTGGGACAAGTTCACGGACGAGGTTACCGTCGACGACGCCGGCAATACGGTAGACCCGTTTCCGGGCTTCCCGGTGCGGGGCACCTACACCTTGGACGACGACGTGCTGCGCCTGACGACGGACGCGGGCAAACTCGCCGCCGAACTGCATCTCGTGCGCCGGCCGGGCCAGGTCTACCTGCTCACCGCCCGGGAATTCGAAGCGTGGCAGCAGGACGGCACCGTGCCGACATGCGCCCTGTTGCTGGGCGCGGGCGAGTGACTGGCCGCTTTGCGCTGAATTTGAGAACTGCGACACACTTTAGCGAGTGCAGTCGCCGCGAAGCGACGGATAATTCCTTGTCGCCCGCAGCGGCGTTTGATTAGCTATCGGTTCGTCAGGTTCACCGATCCCGAGTGCATTATGTCAGGCATCCGATGGTTAGCTGCATGGGCAGTGTTGAGTTTCACGATGGCGGTACCGGCCGCCACGATCTCCCTTTCGCACCATGAGCCGCTGCAGCGCCTGAGCATCGCGGGCCCGGCCAGCGACGGCAGCCAGAAAACCGGGGCGGCGGGTCCCGTCGACATGCGCTTCGATGCGCTGGGTCGAAATTTCGAGCTGCAACTGGTCCCCAACAACCGGTTGCTGCAGGCGGCGCGGGCGATCCCGGGCGTGTCGGTAATTCCCTATCGCGGCATGCTCGCCGGGATCGAGGACTCCTGGGTCCGCATCGTCATGGCGGACGGCGTGCCGTCCGGAATGATCTGGGACGGCAACGAATTGTTCGCGATCGAGCGGCCGGGCGACAACCTCGTCGATGCGGAATCGGCGA
>DATIUU010000315.1:0-2437 GCA_035466635.1 Woeseiaceae bacterium | reverse complement strand
CCGCCATGACGCCGAAGTCGATCGTGTGCGGCACCCTGTCGATCGCGTCCATGTACTCCGGGAAGGTCTCCCAGTCCCAGGTGATGCCCTCGTGCAGCGCAGTGCCGGGAATGTCCTCGACGCCTTCCATCAATCGTATGAGGCGGTCGCGGTCCGCGGCGCGGACCGGCGCGAAACCGACGCCGCAGTTGCCGAGAATCGCCGTGGTTACGCCGAAATTGACCGATGGCCTCAGTTCCTCGTCCCAGCTGACCTGGCCGTCGTAGTGCGTGTGCAGGTCGATGAACCCCGGCGTAACGATGGCGCCCCCGGCGTCGATGACCCGCGCCGCGGATTCCGGGCAGTCGCCGATGGCCACGATACGCCCGTCCCGCACGGCCACGTCGCCCCGCGACGGTCCGGAGCCGTCGCCGGCAACGATCTTCCCGCCCGTTATCTTCACGTCGTAGGTCATGCCCGGCCCCGTACCCGGTCGATGCCGCGAAACAGTATCACGATCAGCGCACCCGCAATCAGGTGCCAGATGCCCCAGGTAACCGCGATCGCCGCCGCGCCACCGAGGCCTTTCAGTTGTGCGAGCAGGATGACGATCGCGAGTCCCGAGTTCTGGATGCCCATCTCGAAGACGAGCGCACGCCGCTCGCGCGGCCCGGCATTCAGCAGGAAGCCTGCCAGCACGCCCGTCGCCAACGCGGCCGCGTTGTGCAGGACGACGATCGCGCCGAGCAGGGGCAGTGCCGGCAACAGCAACGGATAGAAGGAGACAATGCCGTAGACGACGGCGGCGGCCAGCGCCAGCGCCCCGAGGAGCGCCATCCTGCGGCGGAAGCGCAGCGCGATATCCGGTGCCCGCGCCGCGATGATCATGCCGGCAGCCAGCGGCACGCCGAGCAGCAGGACGGTCTGGGTCAGGAATGCCCAGGGGGTCACGTCGATCGACTGCAACAGCGAGGCCGTCGGCGGGTACGCGTTCGACCACAGCAGTATCAGTGCCGGCGTCAGCAACGCCGCCAGCATGCTGGAGGCCGTGGTGAGCGCAACCGAGTAGGCGACGTCACCGCGCGCGAGGTAGGTCATGAGATTGGACGCGGCGCCGCCGGGACAGCAGGCAACGACGAACATTCCCAGCGCGATGGACGGCGGGGGCGAAATCGATACGACCAGCGCATAGGTGACCGCAGGCAGCCCGAGCACCTGGGCCGCAATCCCGCCGATAAAGAGCCTCCGGCGATCCAGCAGCAGCATGAAATCGTCGACGCGCAATCCCAGCGCTACACTGAATACCACGAGCATCAATGCGACCGCGATGCCCGCTTGCCCGAGGGGCTCGAGGACGATTCGCAGGCCATCGAGTGCGGCGATATCCATGCCCTGTTGTTCAGTCACGATGCCGGATGAATGGCCGGTTACCAGGAATAACCGATCGACGCGGGGCCCATGGAATCAGTGCTGTAGCGCTGCGCGCCGAACTCGAGCGAGTTACTGAAGATTTCATGATTCCTGGGTACCCTGCCGATAGATGCAATAGCTGCGACCTGTTCGAACTTCGCCTGCTTGCTGTACAATCCGCGCTCTCCCCCAAATCAAACATCAATCGGGACGATACAGTGAGCTTCGAACAACAACTCGAGAAAGTCAGAACAAAACCCGGATTCATCGCAGCGCTCGACCAGAGCGGCGGCAGCACGCCGAAGGCCCTCGGCCTGTATGGCATCACCGAGGACGCCTGGTCGAACGACGACGAGATGTTCGCGATTGTGCACGAGATGCGCACCCGGATCATCACCAGCCCGGCCTTTAACGGCGACCGCATCCTCGGCGCCATCCTGTTCGAGAACACCATGGATCGCGAGATCGAGGGCCAGCCGACGGCCCGCTACCTGTGGAACGACAAGCACGTCGTGCCGTTCCTGAAGGTGGACAAGGGCCTCGCCGGCGTGGAGAACGGCGCACAGGTCATGAAGCCCATGCCGGGTCTCAACGCATTGCTGAAGAAGGCAAAGGCGAGCGGCGTTTTCGGCACCAAGATGCGCTCCGTCATCAAGGAAGCGAATGCGCCGGGCATCGACGCGGTCGTCAGCCAGCAGTTCGAGATCGGCCGCCAGATCGTGGCTGCGGGCCTCGTACCCATCATCGAGCCGGAGGTGGACATCAACTGCCCCGACAAGGCGGCGGCGGAAGATCTGCTGCACGCGGCCATCATGAAGGAACTCGACAGCCTTGGTGAGGACGAGCTCGTCATGCTCAAGCTGACGCTGCCCGAAAAGGACAACCTGTACGCCGACTGCATCGCGCATTCGAACGTGCTGAAGGTGGTTGCGCTCTCCGGCGGCTACTCGCGCGAGGAGGCGAACAAGATCCTCGCCCGCAACCACGGCATGATCGCCAGCTTCTCGCGCGCCCTGACCGAGGGCCTGACCGCCCAGATGAGCGACGA
>DATIUU010000314.1:0-7859 GCA_035466635.1 Woeseiaceae bacterium | reverse complement strand
CCACGAGCACGTCGCAAAGCGACTGCCACTCGGCCTCCTCCGCGGCGTCGAACTGCATGCCGAGGTGGGTGCCGCACAGCCAGTCGTGGAACAAGCTCAGCTCGAAGCGCAGGAACGGCTCGTCATACGGCGGCAGCAGGGACTGGTAAGCGGTGCCGCGGGCCTGCATTACCGCCAGTGCGCAGAGCGCAGCGCCGTAGAGATCGCCGGCACGCGAGCGATCCGCCTCGAGGCTGTCGAGGTACAGCGTGGAACCGAGGTCGGTCAGAAGCAGGAAGCCCTGCTGCGCGTCCGCCTCGATCACGCGCGGCGCATTGATCCCCATCGCCTCGAAATAACCGGCGATCCGAATGAACGGCAGGCAGTTTTCCTGCGGCGGCGGCGCATCCATGACGATGAAACTGGCATCGCCGCGCCGCAATCGAAAGTAACGCCGGAAGCTGGCATCGCCCGAAGCCGGCGTCAGGGTGGCCCCGGCGAGCGCGTCGATACCCCCGACCCAGTTTTTCAGTGCTGCGAGACGGGCATCCGTCCCGGCGTTCGAGTGTTTAATCGGTTGTCTCCGTAACGCGTTGAAGCGCCTGATAAACTGTGCGAAGGTACCGAACAAGGTAACAAATAAGAATGCCTGATAACATCCTGCTGTCACAGCCGCTACACGAACGTTGGGTTCGGGCACGAACTTGTCCTCAAGATTCCTGATCACGTCGATCTGCCTTCTCGGCCTGCCCGCGGCCCATGCCGCCGATCCGCTCGCCTGCGAGAACACGCTGGGCATCCGGCTGTCCGAGCAGGCCCTGCAGGCCGTACCGCTCGACGACCCCGACGCGGTGCAGCTCGAGGCCGGCAGCGTGGACGCCCAGATGGGCGAGCAACCCACGGTATCGCTGGGCGGCGGCATCGTTTTGCGCCGCGCCGACAAGCTCGCCGGCGCGGACAGCGCCCACTTCGACCCCGCGACGCGCTCCCTGTATCTCACCGGGAACGTGCGCTTCGAGGACCCCGGCACCCAGATACGCAGCGACAGCGCCGAGTTCGAATACGACTCCGGGCGGATCGGCTTCTCGGGTGCCGAGTTCTGGATGGGTAGCAACAATTCCAGGGGCGCCGCCGACCGGCTGCAGATCAGCCAGGACGGGCTGCTGCAGCTCGACAACGTGAGTTACACGACGTGCCCGCCCGGATCGAACGACTGGCTGCTGCAGGCAAACGACATCGACCTGGACAGCCGCAACGGCACGGGCACGGCGCGCGGCGTCAGGCTGCGTTTCCAGGGCATACCGATACTCTACGCGCCGTACCTGTCGTTCCCGATCAGCGACGCCCGCAAGACCGGCGTGCTGACGCCCGAAGTCGGCAGCACGAGCCGCAGCGGTAACGAGATCGTCGTGCCGCTCTACTGGAACATCGCGCCGAATTACGACGCGACCTTCACGCCCCGGGTACTGACCGACCGCGGCGTGCAGATGCAGGGGCAGTTCCGGTACCTCACCCGATCGCACAACGGCATTGTCGATGCGGATTACCTGGACGACGACAAGCTCGACGGCGTGTCCCGCAGCTACATCGGCATCGATCATACGAGCCTGTTTCGGCAGCGCCTGCGCGGAGAGGTCGAGTTCCGGGAGGTTTCCGACAACCAGTATTTCGAGGATCTCGGCGGCAGCCTGAGCACGTCGACGATCACCCACCTCAACCGCGCGGTGCGCTTCGACTTACACACCGACAACCTGTCGCTGTTCGGCCAGGTCCAGGACTACCAGACGATCGACGACGCGATCGTGCCCGAAGACGAACCTTACCGGCGCCTGCCGCAGATGCTTGCCCGCGGGCAATGGGCGGACCTGTGGCTGGGAACGGCGATCAGGCTCGACGGCGAGGCGGTCAACTTCGATCGCGACGTCGGTGTCACGGGCTGGCGTTTCAACGTGCGACCCGAACTCGCGCTGCCGATGACACGGCCCGGCGTGTTCTTCACGCCGGCGGTCGCACTCGACTACACGAGTTACGACCTCGACAATACCGCGCCGGGACAAGCCGCGAACCCCGACCGCTTGCTGCCGATCGCGAGCGTCGACACCGGCATCGTGCTGGAACGCCTGATCAACAACTCGAGCAGGAAGCGGCTGCAGACGGTCGAACCGCGCCTGCTGTATGTACACGTGCCTTTCAAAGACCAGTCGGATCTGCCGGTATTCGACACGATCACGCCGGATCTCAACCTGGTGCAGCTGTTCCGCAAGAACCGCTTCCTCGGGGTGGACCGCATTGCCGATACCGACCAGCTGAGCCTGGGCCTCACGTCGCGAGTGCTCGACGTCGCCACCGGGCGCGAGCTGATGTCGGGGACCATCGGCCAGGTCCGCTACTTCAACACCAGCAGTGTCACGCTCCCCTCCGCCCCGGACTTCACCGACGAATCGTCGGACTACATCGCCGAGTTGCGTTTCCTGCTGCTCAGGAACATCAACTTCGATCTCGGGCACCAGTGGGGGACCGGCAACCGCGGCACGACGCAGTCGCAGGCACGCCTGCAATACCGTCCCGCGGAGGACCGCATCGTCAACCTGGCCTACCGTTTCCGGCGCGACTCGCTGGAACAGGGCGACGTGTCCTGGTCCTGGCCGTTGAGCCGGAAGTGGAATTTCGTCGGCCGCTACAACTACTCGTTCCGCGACGAAAAGGTCCTCGAGGAATTCTACGGCCTCGAGTACGAGAGTTGCTGCTGGGGCCTCAGGATGGTGACCCGGCGCTTTATCTCCACGCGCGACGGAACTCGCGACACGACCTACGGTCTGCAACTCGTACTGAAGGGCATGGCCAGCGTCGGCACCGCCGCTGACAAATTGCTGGAACGTGGTATTCTTGGCTACTCCGCAGACCCCCGGTAGTAAATAGTGTTTAAAATCAATTATTTATGCGCAGCTGCCGTACTCGCCGCGGCGCCGTTGGCCAGCGCCGACGAACTCTCCGAGACCGGTGAATTCCTCGACGGCGTGGCCGCCATCGTCAACGAGGGCGTGGTGCTGAAGAGCCAGCTGCGCGACGAAACGTCGATGATCACGAAGCGTGCGCGGGAACAGGGATTCCAGCTGCCACCGCCCAAGGTGCTGCAGGAGCAGGTGCTCGAGCGGCTCATCCTCACCGAGATCCAGCTGCAGCGCGCCGACCAGATCGGCCTGTCGGTGTCGGACCAGATGCTGAATGATTCGATTGCGCGCATGGCGCAGCAGGCCGGCATTCCTTTCGACCAGATGCCGGCGGCCCTCGCGGCGGACGGCATCGATTACGCGGACTTCCGTCGCGGCATGCGCGAGGAGATCACGCTCGAGCAGCTGCGGCGCATCATGGTCGGCCAGGAGATCGACGTCTCCGACCGCGAGATCGAGCAATGCATCACCGACCTGGAAGACAACGTCGTCGTCAACTCCAGCTGGAACCTGTCGCACATCCTGGTCAACCTGCCGGAGGGAGCGACGGGCGCCCAGATCGAGGAAACCCGCGAGAAGGCGCAGAACATCTACCAGCAGATAATGGACGGCGCCGACTTCGGCGAAATGGCCATCCGCTATTCGCAAAGTGACACGTCGCTGAGCGGCGGCATGCTCGGCTGGATCGAGGGACAGCAGGTGCCGTCGTTCTTCGTGGACGTCCTGACCGGCATGGAAGCCGGCGACGTGTCGGAACCGTTCCGTACCTCGAGCAGTTTTCACATCGTCAAGGTGAACGAGCTGAGAAGTGCCATCCAGCGCAGCGAAATCAACCAGACCAGGGCGCGCCACATCCTGATCACGCCCAACGAGATCATCGACGACGCGACGGCGAAACAGCAGCTCGAAGGTGCGCTCGAGCGTATCGGGGAAGGCGAGGATTTCGGCGAACTCGCCAAGCTGCTGTCGGACGGGCCGACCGCGCCCGTCGGTGGCGACCTCGGCTGGTCGGACCCGGGATCGTTCGTGCCCGAGTTCGAAGAGATCATGAACGGCCTCGAGATCGGCGAGGTCAGCGAACCGTTCCGCAGCCCGTTCGGCTGGCACATCGTCGAGGTCCTGGACCGGCGCGTCTATGACAACACCGAGGACCTCAAGCGGCGCAATTGCGACGCTCGCATCCGCAACAGCAAGATGGAAGACGAAACCCAGCTGTGGATGCGCCGTCTCCGCGACGAGGCCTTCGTCGTCAAGCGGATGTAACCGCCAGCGCCTTGTCTGCATCGGCGCCTCTCGTAATAACGGCCGGCGAACCTGCCGGGATCGGGCCGGAGCTGTGCCTCGCGCTCGCGAAGCGCAGTGACCTGCCCGGCTTCGTCGTGATCTCCGACCCGGAACTGCTGCGCTCGCGCGCGGCACGCATCGGGCTGGCGGTGACCATCTCTGAAGTGGATCTCGAGGGCGGCCTGCCGCGTAACGCCGCGGACGGCGAGCTGTACGTCGCCCCGTTTCCGTTTCCCGCGGCCGCAGGCTGCGGCCGCCCCGACAGCGCGAATGCGCAGACGCTGCTCGACGGCCTGCGGCATGCCGTGGCCGGCTGCCTGGACGGGCGTTACCGCGCGCTCGTCACGGCGCCGCTCAACAAGGGCGTCATCAACGACGCCGGCATTCCGTTCAGCGGGCACACCGAGTTCCTGGCCGAGTGCTGCGGCACACCGTTACCCGTCATGCTGCTGGCCGCCGGCGAGTTGCGCATCGCGCTCGCGACCACGCACCTGCCGCTGCGCGATGTGCCGGACGCAATCACGGCCGACAGGCTGCGCGACGTGCTGCGCATCCTGCTGCACGACCTGCGCCACCGCTTCGGCATTGCCGCGCCCGAAGTCGTGGTCTGCGGACTCAACCCGCACGCCGGCGAAGGCGGGCACCTGGGCTCGGAAGACGCAGCGATCATCGCGCCGGTGGTAGCCGAGTTCGCGGATGCGGGCGAACGCGTGCGCGGTCCGCTCCCTGCCGACACGGCGTTCACGCCGGCCGCCGGTCACAAGGACGCAGTGCTCGCGATGTACCACGACCAGGGCCTGCCGGTGCTCAAGTCCGCGAGCTTCGGCCACGCCGTCAACATCACGCTCGGGCTGCCGATCGTGCGCACGTCCGTCGATCACGGCACCGCGTTCGACCTGGCCGGCACCGGCAAGGCCGACCCGGGCAGCCTCATCGCGGCCGTCCAGATGGCTGCGAAGCTGTCCGAGCGGCGATGAAAGCGCATCGGCCGCGCAAGCGTTTCGGGCAGCACTTCCTGACCGACCCCGGCGTCATAGACGCGATCGTCCGCGCCATCGGCCCGCAGCCGGACGAGACCATCGTTGAGATCGGTCCCGGGCAGGGCGCCATCACGGAGCCGCTGGCGAAGCAGGCCGGCAGGCTGCACTGCATCGAGCTCGATCGCGACCTGGCGGCGTCGCTGCGGCGCCGATTCGGCAACCGGGACAACGTCGTCATCCACGAGGCCGATGCGCTGAAATTCGATTTCTGTGCTCTCGGCGGCTCCCTGCGGATCGTCGGCAACCTGCCCTACAACATCTCGACGCCGTTGCTGTTTCACCTGGTCGACAGCCGTGAATGTATCGCGGACATGTACTTCATGCTGCAGAAGGAGGTCGTCGACCGCATGACGGCGAGCCCCGGCAGCAAAGCCTACGGCCGCCTCGGCATCATGCTGGGCTGCCATCTCTCGGTCGAGGCGCTGTTCGACGTCGGCCCGCAGTGCTTCGACCCACCGCCCGCCGTCATGTCGGCCGTGGTGAGACTCGCGCCGCTCGGCAGCGAGCGGCCGGCGATCGACGATGAGAAACTGCTCGGCCGTCTCGTGGCGACCGCGTTCAGCCAGCGGCGCAAGACATTGCGCAACGCCCTGAAAACGATGCTGTCCGAGGCGGAACTTCGTTCGCTGGGCATCGATCCCGGCGACCGCCCCGAGTCGATCCCGGTGGCCGACTACGTGGCGCTGGCGAATTACGTTTCGCGGCGCGGCGGTGATTCGGGCTAGAATAGCCCGGCTATTCGCACCCACCGGATTCCCATGATCGAGAACAACTGCGAAATTCGAATCCAGGTCGCGACGAACTACGTCGACGAACAATCGGAACCCGAGGAGGACCGTTACGTGTTCGCGTACACGATAACGATCACCAACGAAGGCGACGTGCCGGCGCAGCTGATCAGCCGCCACTGGGTCATTACCGACGCCAACGGCAAGGTCCAGGAGGTGAGCGGCGACGGCGTGGTGGGCGAGCAACCGCATCTCGATCCCGGCGAAGTCTTCCGCTATTCCAGCGGCGCCGTGCTCGAGACACCCGTGGGCGCGATGCAGGGCCTGTACCGCATGAAAACCGACAACGGCATGCGATTCGACGCGCCGATCGCACCTTTCACGCTCGCGGTGCCGGGCGTATTGAACTGACCGGCCCGCCGGCGCATGGCTCTTTACGCAATCGGTGACCTGCAGGGCTGCTACGACCCGTTCCGGCGACTCCTGGAAAGCATCGATTTCGACCCGGCCAGGGACAAGCTGTGGCTGACGGGCGACCTCGTCAACCGCGGGCCGAAATCGCTGAAGACGCTGCGTTTCGTCAAATCGCTCGGCGACGCCGCCGTAACGGTACTCGGCAACCACGACCTGCACCTGCTGGCGCTGACGCAGGGAACCGTGCCCCTGACCGGCCGCTTCGACTCGCTGGCCAAGACGCTGCGAGCGCCCGATCTCGACGAGCTTGTCGAGTGGCTGCGGCATCGGCCGCTGGCGCACTACTCGGAGACGCTCGATACGCTGCTCGTGCACGCGGGTACCCACCCGACCTGGGATGCGGCCACGACGTTGAAGCGCGCCGCCGAGGTCGAGGCCGTGTTGCAGGGGCCCAAGTTCGGCAACCTCCTGAACAAGATGTACGGCAACCGGCCGAGCTACTGGGCGGGTTCGCACAAGGGTTACAGCCGGCTCAGGTTCATCATCAACTGCCTGACGCGCATGCGCATGCTCACCCCCGACCAGCACCTCAACATGCGAGCGACGGGCGCACCCTGGCGCGGCGGCAAGAAACGCATCGCATGGTTCGACTTCCCGGACCACGCCTGGGGCAATACGCGCATCGTGTTCGGGCACTGGTCCCAGCTCGGGCTGATCGTCCTGCCGGGAATCGTGAGCCTCGACACGGGCTGCGTCTGGGGCCGGCAACTGACGGCCGTCAGGCTCGACACGAAGGTCGCGCGCGTCTACCAGGTACCCGGCCAGCACTGATGGACTACCAGGACTCCGCCGAATTCGCGGCACGCCTCGACGGGGACGATCCGCTTGCGGGATTCCGTGAGCGCTTCGAGTTCCCGGCCGAGCGTGGCGGCCGCGGAGCCGTCTACCTTTGCGGCCATTCGCTCGGGCTGCAGCCGAAGCTCGCCGCACAATACGTGCGGGAAGAATTGTCGGACTGGGCCCGGCTCGGCGTCGACGGCCACTTCCACGCAAGACGCCCGTGGGTGTCCTACCACCGCAACGCCACCGCCGCGCTTGCCGCCCTGGCCGGCGCCAGGCCGTCGGAGGTCGTCGCGAGGAACACGCTGACGGTCAACCTGCACGTCCTGATGACGAGCTTCTACCGGCCGCACGGACGACGGCGCAAGATCCTGATCGAGTCGACGGCCTTCCCGTCGGATCGCTACGCCGCCGCATCGCAGATCCGCCTGCACGGCCTCGACCCCGGCGACCACCTGCTGGAATGGCAACCGCGAGACGACGGGCTCCTGTACAAGGACGATCTCGCCGGCCTGTTGCAACGCGAGGGCGACCAGGTCGAACTCGTGCTGCTGCCGGGCGTGCAGTACTACTCGGGACAGGCGCTCGACATGGCGGCGATCTGCACGCTCGCGCGCCAGCAC
>DATIUU010000313.1:0-18630 GCA_035466635.1 Woeseiaceae bacterium | reverse complement strand
GGACGCTCTACCGCGGCCGCGGCGTGACGGTCGAGCGGGTCCTGGACGATTTGCACAGCGGCCGCATCTTCGCCCGGGCGGGCACGCTGGTCATGGACGCCGTCGCCGTCTTCATGATCGTCCTGAGTCTTTCCGGCTTCGTGCTTTGGCTGCAGCGCGGCCGCCGCGAGGCCGAACTCGAGCGGCGCGCCGACAGGCGGCGCTAGCCAGCAGCCTGCTGCCCGCGGTCAGGGCGCAATGCGGATCACCCGCGAGTCGCCGCGGTCGCGCGGGTCGGACGCGGGTACCCACTCGCCGCCGTCGCGCCACACGATCTGCACGTCGCCGAATTCCCAGGGGTGCGGTTCCGCGCGGTAGCCCATCTCACCCAGCACCGATATCGTCGCCGGCGGCAAGGGCCGGGTGACGCTGTAGGTAATCAGGTCCGGCGGCAGCAACTGGTGGTGAAAGCGCGTCGCCGCCACGGCCTCGAACGGTGTCATGCCGTAGTCGAGCACGTTCACGATGGACTGGAACACCGAGGTGAAGATCGTCGATCCGCCGGGCGTTCCGACGACCATCACGACCTGGCCGTCGGCGAGCAGGATAGTCGGTGACATGGACGACAGCATGCGCTTGCCCGGCTGGATCTCGTTGGCCGTGCTCCCGACGACCCCGAAGATGTTCGGCACGCCCGGCTTCACGCTGAAGTCGTCCATCTCGTTGTTCAGAAGGAAGCCCGCGCCCTCGACGACGACGCCGCTGCCGAAGCTCCAGTTGAGCGTGTAGGTATTGGAGACGGCGTTGCCCCACTGGTCCGCGATGGAGTAGTGCGTCGTTTCCGGGGATTCGAGCCCGGGCTGCACGGCATCGAGCTGCGAGACGGCTTCCGGATTCACCTCGCGGGCGCGCCGGGCGATGTAGTCGGCCGCGATGAGCCGG
Source organism: Woeseiaceae bacterium (assembly GCA_035466635.1). Taxonomy (GTDB): domain Bacteria; phylum Pseudomonadota; class Gammaproteobacteria; order Steroidobacterales; family Woeseiaceae; genus UBA1847. Next base: position 17,709 of record DATIUU010000313.1, on the reverse strand, counting down.
TCGACGGGATTGTCGACGTAGTCCGGGTCGCCGAGGTACTCGGCGCGATCGGCGAAAACGCGCTTCTCCATCTCCGCGACGAGATGAATGTACTGCGGTGAGTTGTGCGGCACGCCGGCGAAGTGGTCCGCCAGGTAGTCCTTCATCTTGAGGAGCTGGATGAGTGCGAAACCGCCGGAGCTCGGCGGCGGTGCGGCGAGGATCTCGAAATCCCGCCAGCGGGCTTGCAACGGTTCGCGCCACACCGCCCGGTAGCGTTCGAGGTCCGCGGCCGTGATCAGCCCGCCCCCGCGTTCCATCTGCTGCACGATCAGGCGGGCGGTCTCGCCGCGGTAGAAATCGTCCGGCCCCAGCTCGGCGATGCGCCGCAGTGTCTTGCCGAGCTCGGGCTGGCGGAACGGCTCTGCCGTGCTGATGTTGCCGAAGTGGCGGTAGAAGTTGGTCGAATCGCCGAACCATTCCTGCATCGAGTGGATGTCGTCGACCAGGGCCGCGGCCGGCAGGAAGCCTTCTTCCGCCAGCCTGACCGCCGGCATCACCAGGTCCTTCCAGGGCAGCTTGCCGAAGCGCTGGTGGGCTTCCCAGAGCCCGGCAACGGTGCCGGGCACGCCGGCCGCCCGTGCGCCCACAAGGCTCGCGTTTTCGATCACCTCGCCGTGCTCGTCGAGGTACATGTCGCGGTGCGCGGCCAGCGCCGCCGTTTCCCGGTAGTCGAGAAACGCGGGCGCGCCGTCCATGTAGATCATCATGAAGCCGCCGCCGCCGATGTTGCCGGCGTCGATAAACGTCACGGCCATGGAGAAACCGACGGCGACGGCGGCATCGACGGCATTGCCGCCGGCACGCAGGACGTCTTCGGCGACCTGCGCGCCGTACTTGTCGGGGATGGCGACGGCGGCGCTCTGCTGCACGCGTGCCGTCGTTGCCGTCGCCGCCTGCGGGTCCGGCGTGTCCGCCGGGCCGCAACCCGCGATCGACAGGGAAAGTGCGGCCAGGACCGCGAACAGCGCGCGGGGCCGCCAGGCGTTATTGTTTGTCACTCAGTTTTTCCTCTTCGAGAACCAGCCGGTCCAGGTCGCCGACGTCCAGGACCGGCGCCGCGTCCACTTTCCCGGCGTCGAGCAGCGCCGCGACGCGCTCCAGCGCCGCGATGATCATCGACTGCTCCCAGCCTTCGAGATTGTCGAACCGTTTCACGAAACGGTGCTGCAGCAGGTCCGGCGATTTTTCCAGCGCGGCCGTGCCGGCGTGGGTCAGTTCGATCCACACGCGGCGGCGGTCGTCGGTATCGCGCTTGCGCGTGACGAGGCCGGCGTCTTCGAGCTTGTTGACGACGACGGTCACCGTGGCCTGCTTGAGCGCAACGGCCTTCGCGACCTCGCTGGGCAGCGCCCGGCCGCGCTGCGACACGTGTTGCAGCACCAGCAGCTGCGACGTCGTCAGCTCGGATTCGTGCGCGAGCTTGCGCGCGTTCAGTTCCGTGACGCGCAGGATACGCCTTAATGCGACGAGCGCTGTGTTCGATCGGTCGTTCATCGGCGGGCTGGCCGGCACCGGGATAGAGCCTTGTGACAGATTTGCCGCGGAATATCCAGATCCCGGTGATTGTTTCGCATGATTAATTATTCCTTTAAACCATTATGTTGCACGGGAGTAAGGGCGGGCAGGCCGAGATTACACAGTAATTAACTGGTTTTACTAGATAAAATGGACAGGCAGCCGGTTCCAACAGGTCGGAGACGCTCTTCTGCGGGCCAAACTTGACCACATTTAATTTACCTAGTAAACTACTTTTTCCGCTTGAGCACACAACTGGCGACAAACGCGACCGCAGCCGCCGGACGGGCGGCGCTTGTGTGCCGGATTTCATTCGCTACAGGCACGGAGGCCCGCAACACGATGCTGCACATTACCAATGACGCCAAACAGATCTGCTCCGCAACCATCCGGCAAATGGTCGGGGAGGGTGCCGTGAAGTGCCTGCGCCTCATCCAGCACGACGACGGCGCGTCCATTTCATTCGAGGTACCCAGGAGCGGCGACCAGATCGTCGAACACAGGGGACTGGCGGTACTCGCGATTCCCCAGGCCGTCGCACAGTCGCTCGCGGGCATGACCCTCGACGTCAACGACGACGGCAGGTTCGTGCTTTCGTGATGCCGTGCCCGTTCATTCCGCACCCAGCCCATTACGACCAGGGAGAAAGTCCATGCTGCAACTGACCCAATCCGCAAAGGAAAAACTGCACGCGTCGCTGACGCGATCCGACACGCTCAACGGTGCCGGCAAGTGTTTCCGCATCATTCCGAAGGACGCGAAGACCCTTACCCTGACACTGGCCGAGCCGGACCGCAGCGATTCCACCTTCTCGCACGAAGGGCAGGTCATCCTTGCCCTGCCCGAGGCCCTGGAGCCGCTGTTCGAGGGCAGGCGGCTCGATATCGACGATGGCGGCAACCTGACCGTCAGCTGATCGTCCAGGAGGCAGAAGAGACCAATGTGCGGCATTGCAGGAGAGATTCGCTTCGACAGCAGCCAGGCTTCGACGAGCCGCGTGCGTCGAATGATGGACGCCCAGGAGCGGCGCGGTCCCGACAGTCACGGCCTCGCCGATTTCGGGCGCGTGGTGTTCGGGCATCGGCGGCTCAAGATCGTCGACCTGTCCGACAAAGCGGCACAGCCGATGCTGGACGAGCGATCCGGACGGACGATCGTGTTCAACGGCTGCATCTACAATCACAACGAGCTGCGGCAGGAACTCGAGGCGCTCGGCCACGGGTTTTTCTCGCTGAGCGACACGGAGGTCATCCTGCGCGCCTACGGCGAGTGGGGTGAGGCGTGTGTCGAACGGCTCAATGGCATGTTCGCGTTCGCCATCCACGACCCGGCGTCCGGCGACGTCTTCTTGGCGCGCGATCGTCTCGGCATCAAGCCGCTCTACTTCCTTGAAGAGCCCGGCACGCTCAGTTTCGCGTCGTCGCTGACGGCGCTGACCCGCACCTGCGATTCGGAGCTCAATGTCGATCCGGTGTCGCTGCATCATTACATGACGTTCCACTCGGTGGTCCCGGCGCCGCGGACAATCCTGAAGGAGGTGCGAAAACTGCCTCCGGCGACGCGGCTGACCATCCGGCCCGATGGCGAGCGCCGCGAGGAGACCTACTGGTCGCCGCAGTTCCGGCGGCTCAACGGGGACGCCCGCGTCGGCTTCGACGAGTGGCGCGAACGCGTCGGCGCAGCGCTCGACAAGGCGGTCCGTCTCCGGACCACCGGCGACGTGCCCGTCGGCGCCCTGCTGTCCGGCGGGCTGGACTCCAGCCTTATCGTGGCATTCCTGGCGCGGCTGATCCCGGATTCGCTGCAGACGTTCTCGGTCGGTTTCGAGAACCGCGGTGACGAACTCGGCAACGAGTTCGAGTACTCGGACATCGTCGCGCAGGAATTCGGCACGCGCCACCACAAGATCCACGTCGACTCGGCGGAACTCCTCGAGCACCTTCCCGACTGCCTCGACGCCATGTCCGAGCCGATGGTCAGCCACGACAACATCGCCTTCTATCTTCTCGGGCGCGAAGTCTCGAAGCACGTCAAGGTCGTGCAGAGCGGCCAGGGTGCCGACGAAGTGTTCGGCGGTTACCACTGGTACCCGCCGATGATGGACAGCAAGGACCCGCTTGCCGAATACCAGCGCGTGTTCTTCGACCGCGACCATGATGAATATTGCTGCGCCGTCGCCCCGGCCTACGCCAACGGCGACGCGAGCAGCGATTTCGTCGCGCGGCATTTCGACGCCGCCGCGGCGGAACGCGCGATCGACAAGTCGCTGCACCTCGATACCACGGTGATGCTGGTCGACGACCCGGTCAAGCGCGTGGACAACATGACGATGGCCTGGGGCCTCGAGGCACGGGTTCCTTTCCTGGACCACGAACTGGTCGAACTCGCCGCGCGCATACCGCCCGGCCACAAGATCGACGGCGGCGGCAAGTACGTGCTCAAGGAGATGGCCCGCAAGTACCTCCCGGATGCCGTGATCGACCGGCCGAAGGGCTACTTCCCGGTGCCGGAGCTCAAGTACCTCAGCGGCCGCAGCCTCGGGTTCGTGAAAGACACGCTCACCAACCAGGCGGCCCGGGATCGCGGGCTGTTCAATCCCGCCTACCTCGACCAACTGCTGGACGAGCCTCACGAGCACATGACGCCGTTGCGCGGTTCCAAGCTCTGGCAGGTCGCGGTTCTCGAAGCCTGGCTGCAGCGGCACGTGGACGGGCGCGCGTCATGAAAGCCGACAAGATCAGGCACCGCGTCGAACGGCAGGGCGCGCCGACACTTCGCAACTGGGATTCGCCGAAGCGCGTCAAGGGCAAGCCGCTGGCGAACGAGGCGACCGTCGACTGCGGCTGGGGACGGCTGATCTTCGCGCACACGTTCGACGAAAACCGGCGTCTCGCGGATGCCATCTGCGACGAGAAGCCCGAGCAGCGCAACATCGCGCTCTACATCAAGGATCCGCACGTCGTGCTGGCGCTGAAGCCGCATGAGCTGTTCCTGGATCCGTCACACACCTACCGGCTCTGGCTGCACACCTACCGGGCATCGCGCGTCCTGCCGCGCGGCTTCCGGGTGCGGCGCGCGCAGGGCGACGCCGACGCGAACGCGATCGGCCACCTGCTTGCAAGCCGCAACATGGTGCCGCCGGGTGCGGACTTCATCCTCTCGCAGATCACGTCGAAAGTGCTGACGCATTTCGTGGCCGAGGATGAGCGGACGGGCGAGATCATCGGCACCGTCATGGGGGTCGATCATTTCCGCGCATTCAACGACGTGGAAAACGGTTCGAGCCTGTGGGCGCTCGCCGTCGACCCGCAGGCGCCGCACCCCGGCATCGGGCGCGCGCTGACCGCGAGTCTCGCCGACCACTTCGCGGCGCGCGGCCTCGACTACATGGACCTGTCCGTCATGCACAACAATGCCGCGGTCATCAGTCTCTACGAGAAGATGGGCTTCCAGCGCGTACCCGTCTTCTGCATCAAGAAAAAGAACGCGATCAACGAGCCGCTGTATTCGGGTTCGGAGGCCTCCGATGACGAGCTGAACCCCTATGCGCGGATCATCGTCGACGAGGCACGGCGGCGCGGGATCGCGGTCGATCTCGTCGATGCCGGGCGCGGCTACTTCGAGCTCGCGTTCGGTGCGCGCACGATCGCCTGCAGGGAGTCGCTGACCGACATGACGTCGGCGGTCGCGATGAGCCGCTGCGACGACAAGCGCATGTCCCAGCAGCTGTTGCGCAGGGCGGGCGTTGCAGTACCGGACAGCCGGCTTGCCGCGGACGACGACGCGAACCAGGCGTTCCTGCAGGAGCACGGACAGCTCGTGGTGAAACCCGTGCGCGGCGAGCAGGGCAACGGCGTGAGCGTCGGCATCAGCGATGCGGACGAACTGCGATCCGCCGTCGGGCTGGCGCGCCGGTACGACGACGAGGTGATGCTGGAAGAATTCGTCGCAGGGCAGGACCTTCGCATCATCGTCATCGACGGCGAGGTCGTCGCGGCGGCGGTTCGCCGCCCGGCCAGTATCACGGGCAACGGCACCGATACCGTCGTGACCCTGATCGAAAAACAGAGTCGCCGCCGCGCCGCGGCGACCGACGGCGAAAGCCGGATACCCGTCGATGCCGAAACCGGTCGCTGTCTCGCGAAGGCCGGACTGACGATGGAGTCCGTGCCCGAAGCGGGCCGTGTCATCCAGGTGCGCGACACGGCCAATCTCCATACCGGCGGCACCCTGCACGACGTGACGGAGAGCCTGCACCCGGAACTCGCGGCGGCCGCCGTGCGCGCGGCGACGGCCCTCGACATACCGGTCGTCGGCCTCGACCTGATCGTCGCGGCGCCGGACCAGCCCGGGTATCGCCTCATCGAGGCCAACGAACGCCCGGGGCTGGCGAATCACGAACCGCAGCCGACGGCGGAGCGCTTCATCGACTACCTGTTCCCGCAGACCGCCGCCTGAGGAGAAGAAAAACAATGGAACGCATCACCCCGGACATGGGCTACGTGCGGCGAATCCTGGGCGAGTTGCTCGCCATACCCAGCCCGGCGGGGTTCACCGACGAAGCCGTACGATTCACCTGCGAGGAGCTGGAGCGGCTCGGCATCTGCTACGAGATGACCCGCCGCGGCGCAATACGCGCGGACCTGAAAGGCGAGATCGACAGCCCCGACCGCTCGATCGTCGTGCACCTCGACACGCTCGGGGCGATGGTCAAGGAACTGAAGGACAACGGCCGCGTGACCCTGAGCCCGATCGGCACGTGGTCGAGCCGCTTCGCCGAAGGCGCAAGGGCCACCATTTACTCGGACAACGGCAAATTCGTGGGCACGATCCTGCCGATAAAGGCATCGGGGCATACCTACGATGCCGAGGTCGATGCGCTGCCCGTCAGCTGGGACACGATCGAGATGCGCATCGATCATCCGCTCTACAGCCGCGACGACCTGCTGCAGCTCGGTATCAACGTCGGCGATTTCATTGCGCTCGATACGGAGACGCACATGCCCGACACGGGGTTCATCTGTTCGCGGTACCTGGACGACAAGGCGGGCGCCGCGGTCCTGCTGGCCGTGGCACGCGAAATAAGGAAGCGTGAACTCACGCTGCCGATGGATTGCCACCTGTTGTTCACGATCTCCGAGGAGGTCGGCTCGGGCGCCTCCAGCGTGCTGCACGGCGACGTCTCGGAGATGCTCACCATCGATGCCGGTCCGTCGGCCCCGGGACAGAACACGGACGAGTTCGGCGTCACGGTCTGCATGAAGGATTCCTCGGGACCGTTCGACTACCACCTGACGCACAAGCTGCTGGGCCTGTGTTCCGCGCACGGCATCCGCCACAAGCGGGACGTGTTCCGCTATTACCGCTGCGACAGCGCATCCGCGATCGAGGCCGGTAACGACATCCGCACGGCGCTGGTCTGCTTCGGTACCGACGCCACGCACGGCTACGAGCGCTGTCACGAGAACAGCCTGATCGCGCTCGGCGAACTGCTCGGCTATTACCTGCAGAGCGATCCCACGTCCAGGCGCGACAGGAAGTCGCTGGAGTCATCGTTGGATGATTTCAGTGGGCTGCCGGTCTAGCCGAAGATCCACCAGCCCGTGTCGAGTTCGTCCTCGCAGCGCTGCAGCTGGGCGCCCCACTCGCGGGCACGGTAGTCGACGTGGCGCGCGGTGTCCTTGAGCCAGCCCTTGCGCTTGTAGCTGCCGCGCTTCCAGCCGGTCGCACCCTCGTGGTAGGCGAGGTACTGGTTGTAGGGGTCCCACTTGGAGATTCCCACGGCCTTGTGCGTGTTGTAGGTGTACCAGCCGACGAAGTCGATGGCGTCGTCGAAGTCGTCCCGGTCGGCGAAACGCCGCCCCGTGTCGTCCTTGTATTGCTTCCAGGTGCTCTCCAGCGCCTGTGCATAGCCGTAAGCGTCCGACGGGCGCTTCCACGGGATGAAACCGAGCAGCTTCGTCCGCGGTGGCCTGGCATCGAACCTGAACGTCGATTCCTGGCGAATGATGGACATCTGCACATGCGTCGGCGTGCCCCAGCGCTTTTCCGACTTTTTCGCGGCCTTGTACCAGTCGCGCTTCTCCTCGAAGATCGCGCAGATGTTCTCGACGTCCTGGGGCGGCGTGCTGGCGCAGCTCGCGAGCACCAGCAACGCCGGCAACACGGGCAGTGCCACGGCGGCCATGGTCCGGCCGGCCCGTTTACTCCAGTGTTTTCTGGGAAAATGACGCACGCTCTTGTTTGGATTGATAAATTCTCTCCATGAACGAGTATAGCGTGGTCCAGGAAGCGCCGCGACCCCGGCGGCGCCCGGCACGCCTTCCGGCGACGCGTTGCGCGCCCGGTATGTGCGGCCAACACGTTGCTCGTTTGCCGGCCGGTGTCGGTTACAATAGGCGGCCTGTCGTGCGCTCAGCCGGCGCTTCCAGAACATCAATCAACCCGGCGAAAACTCCTTGATCAAGAGACTGGCACTCGTACTCGTATTCCTCGCGCTCGTTTTCGGCGGCGTATTCGGATGGAAATACCTGCAGCTGCAGAAGCAGGCAGCCGCCAATGTCGGTCCGCCGCCGGCCGTCGTGTCCACCCGCCGGGTCACGAGCGAGCGCTGGCAGCCGGCGCTGGACGCGATCGGTTCCATCACGCCGATGCGCGGCGTGGTGGTGTCCGCCGAAGTGCCGGGGATCGTCCGCAGGATCTATTTCGACTCGGGACAGCATGTCGATGAGGGAGAGCTCCTCGTGGAGCTCGACGTCGAGGTGGACCGGGCGGAGCTGGATGCGTTGCAGGCCGACCGGCGCCTGGCAGAAATCACGCGCAATCGCGTGGCGCAAATCGTCAGCGACAACCTCGGCCCGCGGTCGGAACTGGACGAGGCGCAGGCCCTCCTGGACCGCACCGAAGCCGAGATTGCCGCCAAGCAGGCGATGATCCGCAAGAAGTCGATACGCACGCCGTTCGCGGGCGAACTCGGTATCCGCATGATCAATCCCGGCCAGTACCTGGCGCCGGGCGACGAAATCGCGCAGCTGGTGGAGCTCGACCCGATCTATGCCGAGTACTCGTTGCCGGAGCGGTACCTGTCCGAACTGCACGTCGGCCAGAAGGTGACCGTCAGCGTGCAGGCGTACCCGGAGACCGTCTTCGAGGGCAGCATCTACGCCATCAGTCCCAGCATCCAGACCGCATCGCGCAGCGTGCGGATCCGGGCGCTGATGCAGAACCCCGACGGGCGGCTGCGGCCGGGCATGTTTGCGGAGGTCGACACCCTGCTCGAGGAAAGAGACCGGGTGCTGACGTTGCCGGAACGCGCGGTGACCTATAACCCTTACGGCGAGTCGGTCTTCGTCGTCAACGAGGCGGACGGGCAGAAGACCGTTGCGCTGACGCAGATCAAAACCGGCCAGGTCCGCAACGGCCGCGTCGAGATCGTCAGCGGCCTCGACGAGGGCACCGAGGTCGTCAGCGACGGCCATAACAAGTTGCGCAACGGCCAGGCGATTACCGTCGATAATTCCGTGGACCCGGATGCGCTGAATCCGCGCCAATGAAATTCACCGATCTGTTCATCCGGCGCCCGGTGCTCGCGAGCGTCATCAGCCTGCTGATCCTCGTGATCGGCCTGCGCTCCCTGGCGGCACTGGAGGTGCGCGAGTTTCCGGAGATCAGCAACACGGTCGTGACCGTGTCCACGGCCTATCCCGGTGCGAGCAGCGAGCTCATCCAGGGCTTCATCACCACGCCCCTGCAGCAGGCGATCGCCGAAGCGGAAGGCATCGACTTCCTCGTGTCGCAAAGCACGCAGGGCAGCTCCGTCATCCAGGCCTACATGGAGCTCGATTACGACCCGAACGCCGCCGTCGCCGAAATCCAGGCGAAGGTGGCCAGCCAGCGCGGGCAATTGCCGGCGGAGTCCGAGGACCCCGTGATCGACGCGGCCACGGGCGACCAGTCGGCGCTGATGTACATCGTCTTCTACAGCGACCAGATGAGCGCGTCGGAAACGACCGATTACCTGCTGCGCGTCGTGCAGCCGAAGATCCAGGCCGTCAGCGGCGTCGCGCGAGCGCAACTCTTCGGCAGCGCGACGTTCGCGATGCGCGTGTGGCTGGACCCGAAACGGATGGCGGCCCTGGACGTTTCGGCGGCGGATGTCGCCGCCGTACTGAATGCCAACAACTTCCTCGCGGCGGCGGGACAGGTCAAGGGCAACTACGTCCTGACGGACCTCTCGGCAACGACGGACGTCGCCACGGTGGAGGACTTCCAGCGCCTGGTCGTGCGCCGGGACGATCGTGCGCTCGTCAGGCTCGAAGACGTCGCGCGCATCGAACTCGGTGCCGAGAGTTACGACTCGGTCACCTGGTTCAACGGCTCGCCCGGCACCGTCATCGCGGTCGAACCGGCGCCCGGCGCCAACCCGCTGTCGGTCGCGGGCCGCGTCCGCGAGACGATGGAAGACATTCAGCGCCAGCTGCCGGCCGTGATGACGGCGCGGATCGGCTATGACGCCAGCCAGTACATCGAGGACTCGATCCGGGAGGTCTTCAAGACGCTCGCCGAGGCGCTGCTCATCGTGCTGCTCGTGATCTACCTGTCACTCGGCTCGGTGCGTGCGGCGATCGTGCCGGGACTGGCCGTGCCGTTGTCGCTCATCGGCGGCGGGTTCCTCATGCTGCTCATGGGCTTCTCGATCAACCTGCTGACCCTGCTGGCGATGGTCCTCGCGATCGGCCTGGTCGTCGACGACGCGATCATCGTCGTCGAGAACGTGCACCGGCACATAGAGATGGGCAAGTCGCGGTTCGACGCGGCGATCGATGCGGCCCGCGAGATCGGCATGCCGGTCATCGCGATGACGACGACCCTGGTCGCGGTCTACGCGCCCATCGGTTTCATGTCCGGGCTCGTGGGCACGCTGTTCACGGAATTCGCTTTCGCCCTCGCCGGGGCGGTGGTCGTGTCGGGCGTGGTTGCCCTGACGTTGTCACCGGTGCTGTCGGCCAAGGTGCTGCATCGCAAAGGTGAACCCGGCCGCTTCGAAGCGATCGTCGAGCGGTTCTTCGAGCGTCTCGCGGAGGGATACCGCAAGCGCCTGAGCCGGACGCTCGATTACGTGCCGGTGACGATGACATTCGCGGCGGTCGTGCTGGCGAGCATCTACTTCATGTTCGTGACGACGCCGAGCGAGCTGGCGCCGGTCGAGGACCAGAGCATCCTGTTCGTGCAGGGGCGTACGCCGCAGACCGCGACGATCGAGTACAACGAAGTCTACACCCGCCAGGTGATAGAGCAGTTCAAGACCATGCCGGAGAAACATACGAGTTTCCTGTTCATGGGCAGGGGCGGCACCAACACGATGTTCGGCGGCTTCAAGATGGAGCCGCCCTCGGAGCGCGACCGCTTCATTCTGGAGGTGCTCCCCGATCTCCAGGCCGCCCTCAACACGATACCGGGCATGCAGCTCGGCGTGTTCCCGCGGCCCAGCCTGCCCGGTAATCGCGGCGGCCTGCCCGTGCAGTTCGTCATCCAGTCCGACGGCGGCTTCCGCGATATCGACGCGTATGCCGACCAGCTCATCGGTGCAGGCATGCAGAGCGGGCTGTTCGGCTTCCTGAGAAAGAGCGTCGAGTTCTCGCGCCCGCGCGCGACGCTCGTGATCGACCGGGATCGCGCGGGTGACCTCGGCATCTCGATGGCGGACATCGGCCGCACGCTGTCGGTGATGCTCGGCGAGGGCTACGTCAATCGCTTCAATCTGGAGGGCCGCAGCTACAAGGTGATCCCGCAGCTCGAGCGCGACTTCCGCCTGACGACCAGCATGCTGGACGACTACCATGTTCCTGGCGCCGGCGGCGAACAGGTGCCGCTGTCGGCACTGATCAGGGTCGAACGGTCGGTCGAGCCGAGCCAGCGCACCCAGTTCCAGCAGCTGAACGCGGTCACCGTCGAGGGAACGATGGCGCCGGGTTCGTCGCTGGGCGCGGGGCTGGACTTTCTGCGCAACAGGGCGGCGGACATCCTGCCGAGCGGCTATTCCGTCGATTACGGCGGCGAGTCGCGGCAATATGCCGAGCAGGGCAGTGCACTGATTATTACTTTTTTCCTGGCCCTGGTCGTCATCTACCTGGTACTCGCCGCGCAGTTCGAGAGCTGGCGGGATCCGTTGATCATTCTCGTGTCCGTCCCGATGTCGATCGCCGGCGCCCTGATTTTCATGACGCTCGGTTTTGCGACGGTCAACATCTACACGCAGGTCGGGCTCATCACGCTGATCGGTCTCATCTCCAAGAACGGCATCCTGATCGTCGAGTTCGCCAACCAGCTGCGCGAGCGCGACGGGCTGGAGCGGCGCCACGCGATCGAGAAGGCGGCGGCGATCCGGTTGCGGCCGATCCTGATGACGACCGTCGCGATGATCGTGGCGATGGTGCCGTTGCTGCTGGCGACCGGGCCCGGCGCCGTGGGCCGCTTCAATATCGGGCTCGTCATCGCGACCGGGCTGGCGATCGGCACGTTGTTTACCCTGTTCGTCGTGCCCGCGGTTTATCTATTGCTGTCGTCGAAACACAGCCACGCCTAGTCCGATAACGTGTCGCGGCCGTGCGGCTCCGAGTAGTCGATATCGGGGCCGACCGGTACGATGCGGGTCGGGTTGATCGTGTCGTGGCTGCCGTAGTAGTGCGACTTGATGTGATCCATGTGCACCGTGTCGGCCACGCCGGGGACCTGGTAGAGGTCGCGAACGTAGGGCCACAGGTTCTCGAAATCCACGATCCGCCGGCGGTTGCACTTGAAGTGCCCGACGTACACCGGGTCGAAACGCAACAAGGTCGTGAACAGCCGCCAGTCCGCCTCGGTGATGCGGTCGCCCACCAGGTAGCGCTGCGTCGACAACCGGCCGTCGAGCCATTCGAGTGATTCGAACAGCGGCTCGACGGCCTCCTCGTAAGCTCCCTGCGTGGTCGCGAAGCCCGCCTTGTAGACGCCGTTGTTGACGGTGTCGTAGACGCGGGCATTGATCTCGTCGATCTCGTCGCGCAGTGGCTCGGGATAGTAGTCGCCCTCGGTCGCACCGATGCCGTCGAACGCGGCGTTGAACATGCGGATGATGTCCGCGGACTCGTTGCTGACGATGGTGTCCTTCGTCTTGTCCCACAGGACCGGCACGGTCACGCGGCCGGTGTAGGAGGCGTCCGCCGCCTGGTACACCTGGTAAAGGTAGTCGGCGTCGTGGATCGGGTCGGGGACGACGCCGTCGCCGTCCGCGAACGTCCAGCCGTTCTCGGCCATGTACCAGTGGACGACGGACACGGAGATCATGTCCTCGAGGCCCTTGAGCTTGCGGAAGATGAGGGTGCGGTGCGCCCAGGGGCAGGCGTAGGACACGTACAGGTGGTACCTGCCCGGCTCCGCCTGGAACCCGGACGCGCCGCTGGGTCCCGCGCGGCCATCCTCGGTGACCCAGTTACGGAACCGCGATACGTCGCGCTTGAAGCGGCCGCCCGTGGCTTTGGTGTCGTACCATTGGTCGCGCCATTCTCCGTCAACCAGCAAACCCATGCCTCGACTCCTTGTTGGTGGTGCGGCCGATCAGTCCAGCGCGAGGTCGGTCTTGCTGGCGCCCGCGAGGCGCTTCTCGACGTCGTCCCAGTTGACCAGGTTCCAGAAGGCTTCGACCCACTTGGCCTTCACGTTACGGTACTGCAGGTAGAAGGCATGTTCCCACATGTCGAGGACGAGCAGCGGAATGGTGGCGCTGCCGACGTTCCCCTGGTGGTCGTAGACCTGCTGGATGAGCAGGCTCCTGGACAACGGGTCCCAGGCGAGGCTGGCCCAGCCCGAGCCCTGGATACCCATCGCGGCCGCCGACATCTGGCTCTTCATGGCGTCGAACGAGGAGAACGACTCCTTGATCGCCGCCGCAATCTTGCCGCGCGGTTCGCCGCCGCCGTCCGGGCTCATGTTCTTCCACAGCAGCGAATGCAGCACGTGGCCGGAGAGGTGGAAAGCGAGGTCTTTCTCCAGCTTGTTCAATGCACCGTAATCGCCCGACTCGCGTGCCTCGGCCAGGTTGTTGAGGGTCGCGTTCGCCCCATCCACGTACGCCGCGTGGTGCTTGCCGTGGTGCAGTTCCAGGATTTCCGAGGAGAGATGCGGTTCGAGGTCCTTGTAGTCGTAATCCAGTTTCGGAAGCGTGTAGATTGTCACGGTTCAGTCCCTTTTTATTGTCGAAAGAAAAACAGCCGGCGATCGGCTCGCCGGCACTCAAATGTCGCAAATGTCTATAAAAACTTGGGGCTGATCGGCGTATTGCAAGGCGCGCGGTCGCAGCGCCCGGGCCATCCGGCCCACGCGGATTGAGGGAAGATACGTAGACGCAGCGGCCGCGTAATCGCGTACGCTTGTAATGCGCACGGACTTGGCGCGCGGGAGTTTGCAGTGACGGAAGTACTGGCACTCGATCCCGGCTACGACCCCCGGATCATCGGGCTGGGGATCGCGCTCGCGATCGGTTTCGTCATCGGCCTGGAGCGGGAATGGGCCGAGGACAAACCCGTCGGCGTGCGTTCCTTTGCCCTGATCGCGGCGTTCGGCGGCCTTTGCGCCCTGCTGCTCCCGGAAACGGGCGGCTGGCTGGTCGCGGCCGGCCTGCTGGTGCTGAGCCTCATGCTGCTGTTGCTCGCCTACCGCCGCAAGCCCGACGGCATAACCACGCTGGTCGCGGCACTCATCGTGTACCTGCTCGGCGCGGCCGCCGTGATCGGCTACTGGCTGCCCACGATCGTTATCGGTGGCGCCGTCATGGTGCTTTTGCACTGGAAGAAGCCGCTGCACAGCTGGGTGGACCGGCTCGGCGACCGGGATTTCGAGATCATCGTGCGTTTTGTGCTGATCGCGCTGGTGATACTCCCCGTGCTGCCGGACCGGGATCTCGGCCCTTACGCGGCCTTCAATCCGTTCACGGCCTGGTTCATGGTGGTGCTGATCGTGGGCATCAACCTGGTGGGCTTCGTCGCGTTTCGGCTCGTGGGTACGCGCGCCGGCGGCTGGCTGGCCGGGCTGCTCGGCGGGCTGGTATCGAGTACCGCGACCACCATCAGCTACGCCGGCCTGTCGAAGCGGGAACGCGGCCTCGGCCCGCTTGCGGCGCTGGTCATCCTTGTTGCCAGTGCGGTCGTCTACGGCCGGGTCCTCGTCGAGCTGGCCGTCGTCGCACCCGGCCTCGTCACGCGCATGGCCGGCCCCGCCGTTGCTTTTACGCTGATATTGCTCTTGTTGAGCGCAGTGGCCTTTCGGGCCGTCCGCACGAAGACCGATACCGAATTGCCCGAGCGCGAGAATCCGGCGCGCATTCGCCAGGCGCTCGTATTCGCGGCGCTGTACGTCGTCATCCTGTTCGGTGTTGCCGCGGCCCGCGAGCACATCGGCAGCGAGGCCGTCTACGTGGTCGCGTTCGTCTCGGGGCTGACCGACGTCGATGCACTGACCCTGTCGATCGCGCAGCTGTATTCCCGAGGGGATGTGCACGACTTCGATCCTTGGCGGGTAATTTTCCTCGCGACGATCGCGAACCTGCTGTTCAAGATCGTGGCGGCCTCGTTCCTCGGCTCGCCAGAGCTCCGCCGGTGGATGCTCGGCAGTGGTGCAGTTGCGCTGGCGGCCGGCACGTTATTGCTGCTGTTCTGGCCATGACCGGGCCAGGATCACGGACCACTGTATTTTGTAACAATTTCTGTTCAGAATTCAGCCCGCCATGAAGACGAAACCTGTTCGCAACGTACTGTTCCTGTGCACCGGCAACTCGGCGCGCAGCATCCTCAGCGAGTCCCTCCTCAACCGGCTCGGCGAAGGCCGCTTCCGCGCGTTCAGCGCGGGCAGCAAGCCGGTCGGGCGGGTCAATCCGGGCGCCCTCGAGCTGTTGCGACGGCGGGGCTATCCGACGGAGGCGCTGCGCTCGAAGTCCTGGGACGAGTTTGCCGGGCCGCACGCACCGGTAATGGACTGCATCATTACCGTCTGCAACAACGCCGCCGGCGAGACCTGCCCGGTCTGGCCGGGTCATCCGGCGACCGAGCACTGGGACATCGACGATCCCGCGGGTGTCGGCGCTACCGACGAGGAGCGGCGCGCGGCGTTCGAAGAAGCCTATGCCGTGCTGCAGAAGCGCATCGAGAAATTCGTGGACAGGGCGGGGGGCTGAGCGATGAGTGTGTTCGAACGCTACCTGACGCTCTGGGTGGCGAGCTGTATCGTCGTCGGCGTGGCCCTCGGCCACTATTTCTCCGGCGTCTTCCACTGGATCGGCGGCATGGAAGTCGCGCAGGTGAACCTGCCCGTCGCGGTGCTGATCTGGCTGATGATCATCCCGATGCTGGTCAAGATCGACTTCGGCGCGCTGGGCCAGGTGCGCGAGCACTGGCGCGGCGTCGGCGTGACGCTGTTCATCAACTGGGCGATCAAGCCGTTCTCGATGGCGTTTCTAGGCTGGCTGTTCATCGGCAACCTGTTCGCGCCGTACCTGCCGGCCGACCAGATCAATTCCTACATCGCCGGGCTGATCATCCTGGCTGCCGCGCCTTGCACCGCGATGGTGTTCGTGTGGAGCAACCTGTCCGACGGCGAGCCGCATTTCACCCTGAGCCAGGTCGCGGTCAACGACGTCATCATGATCTTCGCGTTCGCGCCGATCGTCGGTCTTCTGCTCGGCCTGTCGGCGATCACGGTCCCCTGGGAAACGCTGTTCCTGTCCGTGGTGCTCTACATCGTGGTGCCCGTGGTCATCGCGCAGGTCTTGCGCAACCGCCTGCTGGCGACGGGAGGAGAGGCCGCGCTGCAGGGTGCGCTCGACAAGCTCGGGCCGGTATCGCTCGTTGCCCTGCTCGCAACGCTGGTATTGCTGTTCGGGTTCCAGGGCGAACAGATCATCACCCAGCCGTTGATCATCGCCCTGCTGGCGGTGCCGATCCTGATCCAGGTGTATTTCAACTCCGGCCTCGCCTACCTGCTCAATCGCGCCTTCGGCGTTGCGCATTGCGTCGCCGCGCCGTCGGCGCTGATCGGCGCCAGCAATTTCTTCGAGCTGGCGGTCGCGACCGCGATCGTGCTGTGCGGCTTCGAATCGGGCGCGGCGCTCGCGACCGTCGTCGGCGTGCTCGTGGAGGTGCCGGTCATGCTCTCGGTCGTGAAGATCGTCAACGCGACCAAGCCCTGGTACGAGCGTGCGCTGACCGATCGATGAGCGAGCAGGGACGCTGTGCAAATGCACGAGGTTGAAGTCGTGCGGGCATTAATAAGCCGGGATTCCGGGGGCGAGTAACAGTAAGCTTGGCCTGTGGAAGTACCGCTCACTATCGTGTTGGAGATTAATAATGAATAACAAACTGAAATTGGCCGCTGGAATATTCGCGGTTGCTTTCGCCGCGCCTGCACTCTCGCAGGATTCCCTGCTCGAGTACGTCGTGACGTCGTGCGAGGCTGATATCAAGCAATACTGCAGCCAGGTGACGCCTGGCGAGGGACGCTTGCTGCATTGCGCTGCAGCGCATGAGGACAAGCTCTCCGGCCAGTGCAGCTATGCGCTGTACCAGGCGGCCTCGCTGCTGGAGCAGCTGTCGATGGCGATCGTATACGTTGCGCAGAGTTGCGAAACCGAGATCGAGACGCTTTGCGGCGACGTGAAATCGGGCGAGGGCCGGATCCTCTCTTGTCTCGAGGAAAATGGCGAGGCGCTCGGCGATTCCTGCAACAAGGCGCTTGCCGAAACGGTAGGAGAATAGCTCGACAAGAAGCGCGCGTGCCGAAAGGCACGCGCGCTTTTTTCTGCTTGCTTGAAGCATGTTAAGCATGTAAGCATGGGGTCGGACCCCGGCAAGCAAATGAAATAAAAAGAAATTCTGGTCTTTTTCGGGGGTTATTCCCCCTTAACGGGCAAATTTCTGGCCCAAAATCGCGGAGGCTACTGCTTTCACGGGGTTTCTTTTCACCGCGGGACGAGTTCCTCGATAACTTGCCAAATATGGGCTGTTTAGCGGGTCAGATTGCCTGTTTTCAGTGCGTTTTTATTTGAAAAACAATCATATACGTAGGTCCGACATCAAGCTACTCCTGCAACTCGCGAACGCTCAGCAGCTTCGCTCGCCGCCGGTC
>DATIUU010000312.1:0-1728 GCA_035466635.1 Woeseiaceae bacterium | reverse complement strand
CGAACGGATGGCCGGTGGCCGCGCACACCATGGCCAGCGCGATGCCCGTGTTGCCGGACGTCGCCTCCACGACCGTCTGCCCCGGCGCCAGGTCCCCGGACTCGTGCGCGTCGTTGATGATCGCGAATGCCAGGCGGTCCTTGACCGAGCCCATCGGGTTGAACGACTCAATTTTTACGTAGATTGCCACGTTGTCCGGTCCCATGCGGTTCAGGCGCACGACCGGCGTATTGCCGATGGTCTGCAGGATGTTGTCGTAGATCATGCTCTGGTCCTTGTTACGGTTCTTGCTGTGCTGTGTATAGCAGAAAAGCTCGCATTTTCATCGCCGGCCCGCCCAATCGGTTGTCTTGATCCTTATTCCTTTGTGTTATATGTATTCGGCGTGACGGCAGGAATTCGGCAATTTTCCGGGTCCGCCGAAAAATCTTAGACAAAAGCGTTATTTGCGGCAATTTCGGAAACGAAGCCCGAGAGGCGTGGTCATAGTCTGAAACCGCAGGGGGTGTTCTGGCGCGGATGAAACTACAACAACTCAAATACCTGCTGGCGATCGCGGACAACGGGCTCAACATCACCGCGGCCGCTGAAAAGTTGTATACGTCCCAGCCCGGCGTCAGCAAGCAGCTGAAGCTCCTCGAAGAGGAACTCGGGCTGCAGCTGTTCACGCGCAAGGGCAAGAGCCTCGGCGGCATCACCGCCGCGGGGCAACAGGTGCTCGAGCGGGCGCGCCTGATCATGCAGGAAGTCGAGAACATCCGCAGCCTCGCCTCCGATTATTTCCACGAGGAAGAAGGCACGCTGTCCATCGCGACCACGCATACGCAGGCGCGCTACGTCCTGCCGGACGTCGTCAGGGAGTTTCGCAAGCGCTACCCGCGCGTCAGCCTGAACCTGCACCAGGGTACCTCCGAGCAGATCGCCGACATGGTCACGGCGAACGATATCGACTTCGCGATCGCGACCGGCTCGCGCGCGTTGTTCGGCGACCTGCTGCTGGTCCCGAGCTACCGCTGGGACCGCAAGATCCTCGTCCCCAACGACCACCCGCTGACCGGGCTGAAGCGTCCGCTAACCCTGCACGATCTCGCCCAGTATCCGCTGGTCACTTACGTATTCAGCTTCGGCGGGCAATCGTCCCTGAAGAAAGCGTTCGCAAACGAGGGCCTAGAGCCGGACGTCGTCTTCACCGCCCGCGACGCGGACGTCATCAAGACCTATGTCCGCATGGGCCTCGGCGTGGGAATCGTCGCGAGCATGGCCGAGGATTGCGACGACAGGAAAGACCTCACCGCGATCGAGGCCGAGGGCCTGTTTCCGCGCAGCACGACGTGGATCGGCTTCCGCAAGGACGCCGTCATGCGGCGCTACATGCTCGACTTCGCGCAGCTTTTCGCGCCGCACATCACGCCCGCCCAGCTCGACGAGATGCGCCACGCTCGCACGCAGGACGACATCGACAGGCTCTATGCGGATGCCGAGCTGCCGGTCCGCGGCGGCTGCTCCGGCGACAGCGGCGTGACCGAGCAGCGCACGGCCGTCGGTGCCTGACCCGCCCGGGCAACCGCCCGCGGCGACAGCCTGCTAGGGAGACTCTGCACAAGTATCGTCGCACACGACCGACGGGTATCGGGCGAGGCGAGGCACGAGGAGCGACGTGTACGGTATGTACACCAGCGACGAGCAACGAAGCCTCGCCCGATACCCGTCAGTCCCAACGTATTATGT
>DATIUU010000311.1:0-9662 GCA_035466635.1 Woeseiaceae bacterium | reverse complement strand
GATCGCCGCTGTTCGTGCAGCAGTCGGTGGCGGAGCAGGTCATCCGGAAGCTCAAGGACCGCATGGAGACGCTGATCGTCGGCGACCCGCTCGACAAGAACACGGACATCGGCGCCATCAATTCGAAGGCGCAGCTGGAGAAGATCGAGTCGTATCTCGAGATCGGCAGGCAGGAAGGCGGCGAGATGTACCAGAGTTCCTGCCGCGTGCCCGACAAGGGCTACTGGTGCCGGCCGACGATATTCACCGGGGTATCGCAATCGAATCGCGTGGTCCAGGAGGAGATCTTCGGGCCGGTGCTCGCGATCCAGACCTTCCGGACTTTCGACGAGGCGATGGCGAAGGCGAACAACACGCCGTACGGGCTGTCCGGCGGCATCTGGACGGACAAGGGCGCGAAGATCTTCAGGATGACACAGGGCCTGCGGGCCGGCGTCGTGTGGGCGAACACGTTCAACAAGTTCGACCCGACGTCGCCCTTCGGCGGCTACAAGGAATCCGGCGTCGGCCGCGAGGGCGGCTTGCACGGCCTCGATGCCTACCTCGAGCTGGAGGCGTGATCATGACGAAAAAGGCCAGGGTCGGTAATGAGCGCGTGCCCGTCGCGAAGACCTACAAGATCTACATCGACGGCAAGTTCCCGCGCACGGAGTCCGGGCGCTACGTTGCGCTCGAAGACGGGAAGGGCCGCGTTATCGCCAACGTATGCCGCGGCAGCCGCAAGGATTTTCGCAATGCGACCGTGGCGGCGCGCAAGGCACAGCCGGGCTGGGCCGGCAGCACCGCCTACCTGCGCGGCCAGATCCTGTATCGCATCGCCGAGATGCTGGAGGGGCGCCGCGAGCAGTTCATCGCCGAGCTGCAACTGCAGGGAACGACGCAACGCGCGGCCCGCAAGGAGGTCGACACGTCGATCGACCGGCTCATCTATTTCGCGGGCTGGGCCGACAAGTACCAGCAGGTATTCAGCGCCGTGAACCCCGTCGCGTCGTCGCACTTCAATTTCTCGGTGCTCGAGCCCACGGGCGTCGTGGCCATCATCGCACCCGACGACAGCGGTCTGCTCGGGCTCGTGTCGAACGTGGCGCCGACGATCGTCGGCGGCAACACCTGTGTCGTGCTCGCGTCCGAGTCGATGCCGCTGTCCGCGGTGAGCTTCGCCGAAGTCCTGCACGCAGCGGACGTGCCGGCCGGCGTGGTCAACATACTGACGGGCCTGCGGTCCGAACTGACAGGGCACTTCGCGTCCCACATGGACGTCAACGCGATCGTCTTCTGCGATGCCGCCGGCGGCACGGCAAAGACGGTGCAGGAGCTGGCGTCGGACAACATCAAGCGTGTCGTCGCGCGCGGCGATATCGACTGGACCAGCGAGGCCTCGCAGCACCCGTACCTGATACGGGATACCCAGGAAGTCAAAACCACCTGGCACCCGATCGGCAGCTAGCCGCGAGCGAGCCCTAGGCGATAACGCCTTTCTCGATCCTCGCGCCGACCTGCTGGATAACGGCCGTCGCGCACAACGTGCCCGCCCGCGCGCATTCCGCGAGCGACTTGTCGTGCACCCAGCCGTAAAGGAAGCCCGCGCAGTAGGCGTCCCCGGCACCCGTGGTGTCGATCACCTTCTCGACCGGCGTCGCTTCCTGCACGTGCTGCTCGCCGCGGTGCACGATGACCGAGCCCTTGCCGGAGCGTGTCATGACGAACAGGTTGTCATAGGCGCGGATCGCTTGCAGCGTGTCGTCGAAGTCCGCGGTCCCCATCAGCGCGTTGATCTCGTCCTCATCGGCAACGACGACCTGCACGCCCTCACGTATGGCCTCCGCGAAGGACTCTCTGTGGCGCTCGACGCAGAACGAATCCGACAGTGACAGTGCGACCGTGCTGCGCGCCTTTTTTGCGAGCTCCATGGCTTTCCTTGCGAGCGCCGGCCCTTCGGCGATATCCCACACGTAGCCCTCGATCAGCACCGCCTTCGGCTTGCCGAAGGTCTCGGGGGTGATATCGGCGACACCGAGTTCCGTGCAGGCACCGAGATACGTATTCATGGTCCGCTGCCCGTCCGGCGTGATCATGATGTGGCTGCGCGCCGTGGGGGCGCCGTCCGCCGACGGTGTGAGCCGTATGTCGACCCCCAGCGAACGCATGTCGTGGTTGAAGATCTCGCCGAGCTGGTCGCTTCTGACGCGGCCGATGTACGCGGCGCGGCCGCCGAGATTCGCGAATCCCGCGATGGTGTTGGCGACGGATCCGCCGGACATCTCGGTGGCCGGACCCATCATCTCGTAGAGCTCGTGCGCGCGCTGTTCGTCGATCAGGTTCATCGATCCGGGGACGATGCCGATCTTTTCGATGAGTTCGTCGTCGACGTGCGCCAGCACGTCCACGATCGCATTGCTGATGCCGAGAAGCTGTACGTCATCGGTCATTTAACGGAATCTCCGGGGTGAATGCGGCGCATAGACTACCATCGTGAGACCGGCCCTGCCTCTGTAACGTGTGGCGTCCCGCCTGCGGTCAGGGTATCGTGTCGGAGCCCGGGGGACGGAGAACAAAATGAGACGATCGGCGGGTCTTCTGATACCCATGACGATTATCTTCTCCTACTACATTTTCTGGATTGGCCTGACGTGGTTCGTGCTGCGCCGTTTTCCCGGACTGGCGGAGTATTTTCCCGTCGGCGGCATCAGCGAACTGGCGGACGCGAGTTACGATACCTTCGAGCCGGTCTATTCGCGGGCCGAGCGCACGATTCTCGCGCCCAGCGGCCCGATCAAGCTGTTTTTCGCAATCATCGGCTCGATCATTGCCGTCGTGCCCGTCTCCTGGGTGTATTTCATCACCAGCCGGGCGCGCAAGCTGGACCAGTCGTTCCTGCAGACGATCGTGATATTGCCTATCGTCGTCACGGGCATCGCCATGATCGTCGTCAACAGTATCGCGCTCGCCTTCAGCCTGGCCGGCGTCGTCGCCGCGGTCCGGTTTCGCTTTTCGCTGGCATTGCCGTCGGATGCGATGTATATCTTCGTCGCGATCGGCATCGGGCTGGGTGCCGGTATCGGCGCCGTGGCCGTTTCGGTCGTGATTTCCCTTACGTTCGTCCTGGCGACACTGGTTATCTGGAAGCTCGAATACGGCAAGTCGATGTCCGGCTCGTTCCTGACGATGATGACGCGACGCAATGTAGAAGAAGACGAATACTAGTGTCCTGTTTGCCTGATTCGTTGACTCTCAGCGCTTTCAGCAGCGCGTCCTGCGAGGCGCAGGCGTGCAGGATTAGCGAGCTACTTCAAGCGACTGCAACACGGCAGGACGGGCTGCCGGGAGCGCCCTTGGGGAAAGCCTGCAAAGCGCTACTGCGGCGTTGCAGCCCTTGGCAAGGGCCAGCCATTACCGGCGGGCTGCGCCTTGCATTAGCGCTTTGCAGGCTTTCTGAGAGTCAACGAATCAGGCAAACAGGACACTAGGGCGCACTGCCGCCGAGGGGCTCCTGGCCGCGAATGCCGAGCGCGATCTCGCCGACGCCCGCGATGCTGCCGCTAATGCGGTCGCCGGGTCCGACCGGGCCAACGCCGTCCGGCGTGCCCGTGTAGACGAGGTCGCCCGGCTCGAGGCGGTAATACCGCGACAGGTGCGCGATAATCTCGGCAACCGGCCAGATGAGGTTGCCAAGGTCCGAGTCCTGCCGCTGCTCGCCGTTGACCGCCAGCTCGATCCGGCCGCTGTGCGGGTGGCCGATCGCCGCCGCCGGCGTTATCGGGCCGATGACCGCGGCGTTTTCGAAGTCCTTGCCGATGTCCCACGGGCCCTTGCTCTCGCGCGACGCGACCTGCAGGTCGCGCCGCGTCATGTCGAGTCCGCAGGCATAGCCGTACACCAGCGACAGCGCGTCGCTCGCCGCAACCTCGAAGCCCGCCTTGCCGATGGCGACGACCAGTTCGATTTCGTGATGGTAGTTGTTCGTCGCAGGCGGGTAGGGTATCTCGCTCCCGGAAGGCACGATAGAGCGGCTGGACTTGGTGAAGTAACACGGTTCCTCGCGGTCCGGGTCGAAGCCCATCTCACGGACGTGGGCCGCGTAGTTGCGGCCGACGCAGAAGATCCGATTGACCGGGAAGCGCGTGTCGCTGCCCGCTATCTCGACGGACACCGGCGGCGCTGGCTCGAACAGGTACTTGCTCACCGCGGCAGGAAGATCGTCGCCGGATGTTCCAGCATCTCCTTGATGCCCTGGATCATCGCCGCGGCATCGTAGCCGTCCACGAAGCGGTGGTCGAAAGAGGATGACAAGTTCATCATCAGCCGCACCGCGACCTGGCCGTTGACGACGACCGGCCGTTCGACGGCACGGTTGACCCCGATGATCGCCACCTCGGGCTGGTTGATCACCGGCGTGGAGACGATGCCGCCGAGCTTGCCGAGACTGGTGATCGTGATGGTCGAACCGCTCAGCTCGTCCTTCTTCGCGCTGTTGTCCTTCGCGGCCTGCGACACGCGCCGGATTTCTGCCGCGAGATCATCCATCGACAGGGCATGCGCATTGCGCACGACCGGTACCTTGAGGCCGTCCGGCGTCTGCGTCGCGATGCCGAGATGCACGGCGCCGTGCCTCTGCAGCACGTTACGCGACTTGTCGTAGGTCGTATTGCATTGCGGGAAGTCCTGCAATGCCCGGACCAGTGCGAGAGCGAGGAACGGCAGCAGGGTCACGCGCTCCGCGGGTTCGCGGCGCTTGCCGTTCAGGTGCAGCCTGAGCGCCTCGAGTTCGGTGATGTCGATTTCTTCGACGTAGGCGAAATGCGGGATCTCGCGCTTCGCTTCCGACATGCGCTCGGCGATGATGCGCCGCAGGCCGATGACCTTGACCTCGGTCGTGGGCCTGGCGGGCGTCCGCGCAACCGGCGCTTGCGGGCGCGTGCCTGCTGCCGCCTGTCGCTTGACGTACTGGTCGAAATCGGTGCGCGTAATGCGTCCGCCGGGCCCGGAACCCGGCACGATCGAGAGGTCGACACCCAGTTCCTTCGCGCGCCGGCGTATCGCGGGCGACGTCATCACGCGCTTGCGGTCGAGTGTCGCTTCGTCGGACTCCGGGACGGGTTCGGGCTCGGCCGCTGCCGCCGCCGGTGCTGCCACTGCCGCCGGTTCGGCCTTTGCCGGTGCGGATCCCTCGACGGGCGCCGCGTCGGTTTCGAAAACCACGAGCGGGGCGCCGACGGCGACGATGTCGCCCGGTTCGCCGGCGAGCCTGATGACTTTCCCCGACACGGGCGACGACAGTTCTACCGCCGCCTTGTCGGTCATCATCGTGCCGACCACGTCTTCCTCGTTGACCTGGTCGCCGACCGAAATGAACCACTCGGCAATCTCGGATTCGACCGTGCCTTCACCGAGGTCCGGAAGCTTGAAGACGTACTCGCTCATTCGATCTCCATCATGCTGCGGATGCCGGCCATCATGCGCTTTTTACCGGGGAAGTACTGCCACTCGAATGCGTGCGGGTAGGGCGTGTCCCAGCCGGCGATGCGCCCGATCGGCGCCTCCAGGTGCCAGAAGCACTCCTTCTGGATGCGCGCGGCGAGCTCGGCGCCGTAGCCGCCGAACCGGGTCGCCTCGTGAGCAACGATGCAACGGCCGGTCTTCCTGACGGATTCGGCCAGCGTATCGACGTCGAGCGGCGAAATCGAGCGCACGTCCACGACCTCGGCATCCACGCCGGTGGCTTCCGCGGCGGCCACCGCCACGTGCACCAGCGTGCCGTAGGTGACGATGGTGAGTTCGCTGCCTTGCCGCGCGACCTCCGCCTTGCCGAGCGGCACGGTGTAATGGCCTTCGGGCACGTCGCCCTTGGGATGCGAACTCCAGCCGACGGCCGGCTTCTCGGGGTCGCCGTCGAACGGGCCGTTGTAGATACGCTTGGGTTCGAAGAACACCACCGGATCGTCCGACTCGATCGCAGCAATCAGGAGGCCTTTCGCATCGTAGGGATTCGAAGGCATCACCGTCTTGATGCCGCTGACGTGGGCGAAGATGGCTTCGGGACTTTGCGAATGCGTCTGGCCGCCGCGGATGCCGCCGCCACACGGCGTGCGGACCGTCACCGGCGAGAAGAACTCACCGCTCGAACGATAGCGGATTCTCGCAAGTTCGCTCACGATCTGGTCGAAACCCGGGTAGATGTAGTCGGCAAACTGGATCTCGGCAACCGGTCGCAGGCCGTTGAGGCCCATGCCGATCGCGGCGCCGATGATGCCGCCCTCGGCGATGGGCGCGTCGATGACGCGGTGTTCACCGTACTTGCGCTGCAGGCCGTCCGTGCAGCGGAACACGCCGCCGAAATAGCCGACGTCCTCGCCCAGGATCACGACGTTGGGATCCCTGTCCATGACGGTATCGAGCGCCGAGCGGATGGCCTCGATCATGTTCATCTGCGCCATTACGAGTTCCCCCCGTTTCCGTTGCCGGACTCGATTTCGAGCAGGCGGCGGCGCTGCGACTCCAGGTGGTGCGGCAGCTCCGCGTACACGTCGTCGAACATGGTGGCGGGATCGAGGAACGGCCCTTCCGTCATCGTGCCGGACTTCTGGGCCTCCTTCCACGCGGCGTGGACCTCGGCCCTGAGTTCCTCCTCGAGCGCCTCGTGCTTCTTCTCCGACCAGTGGCCTTCGACGATGAGGTGCTGCTTCAGGCGCTCGATCGGGTCGCCCAGCGGGAACGACTCCCACTCGTCCTTGGGCCGGTATTTCGACGGATCGTCGCTGGTCGAATGCGCGCCGCCCCGGTAAGTGACGTTCTCGATCAGCGTCGGCCCGCCGCCGCGGCGTGCACGATCGGCGGCCCACAGGGTGACGGCGTACACCGCGAGCAGGTCGTTGCCGTCGACACGGATGCCCGGGATACCGAGGCCCAGTCCGCGCGCGGCGAAGGGGCGCCGCTCGCCGCCGGCCGTTCCCTGGAACGTCGAGATGGCCCACTGGTTGTTGACCACGTTGAGGATGACCGGCGCCTGGTAGACGGCCGCGAACGTCAGCGCGTGATGGAAATCCGCCTCGGCGGTGCTGCCGTCACCCAGCCAGGACGCGGCAATGTGGTCCTCGCCCTTGATGGCCGATGCCATCGCCCAGCCAACCGCGTGCGGGTACTGGGTGGCGAGGTTGCCCGAAATCGAAAACACGTTGCCGCTCTTCGAGTGGTACATGACCGGCAACTGGCGGCCCTTGCACATGTCCCGCGTGTTCGAGAGACACTGGCACATCATGTCGACGAGCTTGACGCCGCGATACATGAACAGACCCTGGTTGCGGTAGGACGGGAAACACATGTCGCCGGAGCGCAGCGCCATCGCGGCGCCGATGGAGACTGCTTCCTCGCCCTTGGACTCCATGTAGAAGGAGATGCGGCCCTGCCGCTGGATCTGCCACATGCGCTTGTCGAAATGGCGATTCAGCAGCATCCAGCGCAGCGCGACCTGCAACTTGGCGGGGTCCAGGTCCGGGTTCCACGGGCCGACCGCGTGATGCTCGTCGTCGAGAATGCGCACCAGGCCGTTGCTCAGGTACTCGATATCACGGGTGCGCGCGCTGATCGACGGCTTGTCGACGCTGCCGGCGTCCGACAGGTCAAGATACCGGAAATCGGGCTCGTCGCCCGGGCGTGCCGTCGGCCGGGGGATGTGCAGTCGTGACTTCTTGGTTGCCATTCGTTGCAGTGTCCTTGTTGTTGGCAGCAGGCAGCCGGCGTATTTTACGCGATAAGTCGGCCCGCTGTTGACTTGCCTGCGGGCGCGCCATGGCCCCCCCGCAGAACGATCCGCCGCGCGAGTTCGTCGGCGACCTCGTTCGTCGGCCGTGCGCCGCCCGCCGCGTCGGCAAAAATCTGCTGCAGCCGTTCGGGGATGCGGCACACCTCGGCGCGGACCTCTTCCGCCGTGCTGTTGCCGAGGTACTCGCGGGCGACGCTGATCACACCGCCGGCGTTGATGACGTAGTCGGGTGCATAGAGGATGCCATGCGCGGCCAGGCTTGCGCCATCGGCTGCAGAGGCAAGCTGGTTGTTTGCCGCGCCCGCGACGATGCTGGCGCGAATCCGCGGGATCGTCTCCGAATTGAGCACGTTGCCGAGGGCGCATGGCGCAAGCACGTCGGCGTCGCTGGACAGGATGTCCTGCGGCGCGACCACCTCGGCCGGGACCCGTGCGAGGAGGTTTCGCAGCTTGTCGCCGTTGACGTCGGCAACCAGGAGTTTCGCGCCCGCTTCGTGAAGCAGCGCGCACAGGTGGGAGCCGACATGGCCCACACCCTGCACGGCGACGGTGACACCGGCCAGGGATGCCTTGTCGAGCCTGGCCGCGACCGCCGCTTCGATGCCATGGAACACCCCGAGCGCGGTCCACGGGGACGGGTCTCCGCCGGCGCCGCTGCCGCTCTGCGGCAAGCCGGATACGTACGGCGTCTCGCCGCGCGCAATGCGCATGTCGTCGACGGAAATCCCGACGTCCTCCGCCGTGATGTAGCGGCCCTGCAGCGAATCGACCGCGCGGCCGAACGCTGCGAACAGCGCCCTGGACTTGGGCGCATTCTCGGCCGCGAGGATGACCGATTTGCCGCCGCCGAACGGCAGGCCGGCCACGGCGTTCTTGTAGGTCATGCCGCGCGACAGGCGCAGCACGTCGGTGAGCGCCGCCGCCTCGCTCGCGTAGGTCCAGCGCCGGCAGCCGCCGGCTGCGGGACCGAGTGCCGTCGAGTGAACGGCGATGATCGCCCGGAGGCCGGAGGCCGGATCTTCGAAGTAGTGAATCGAGTCGTGATGATCGAACTCGGGATGGTTGAATACGCCCATGAGAACATCCCCCGATGCAAGGAAGGCTGACGATAATATATCCCTATGAACGCCGAATTTTGTTTCTAATTCTTGTCCTGTTTGCATGCATGGCGCATAATTTATGTTTTAAAGAAGAAAAAAAAGCATTGAGAATGCAGCGTGTTACGATCGACCCCGTGGACCGCAGGATCCTCGACCTGCTGCAGTCGCAGCCGGGCATCAACGCGGCCGCGATCGGCGAGAAAATCGGGCTGTCGCAGTCTGCCGTGTGGCGCCGCATGCAGGGGCTCCGCGAGCAGGGGATCATCCGCGAACAGGCGGTGAAGATCGACCGCGAGAAGGTTGGCCTGAACACGATGGTGTTCGCGCAGGTAAAGCTGACCTCGCACGGCCGCAGCAACCTGGCGGCGTTCGCCGAAGCGGTCCGCAGCTATCCCGAGGTGCTCGACTGCTACGTCCTGCTCGGCAACGTCGATTTCCTGCTGCGCATCGTCACCGAAGACATCAAGTCGTACGAACAGTTCTTCTTCGAGAAGTTGTCGCAGCTGCCGGGAATCCAGGAGATCAACTCGAGTATCGCACTCTCCGAGATCAAGCACTCCACCGTGCTGCCGATCTAGTGTACCCCGCCGTTAATCTTGTGACATTCAGAGTGCGCCTGTGCCGACTGTGCAAGGCGCGATCCGCCGTGAATGGCGCGCCCTTTACAACGATTGCAACGCGGCAAGGTCGGCACAGGCGCGCTCCCGGAGGGCGAGCCGCAAAGCGCTCATCCGCGGCGTTATGGCTCTTGACAAGGACGCTGCCATTGCCTTCGAGCCATGCCTTGCGGCTAAGCGCTTTGC
>DATIUU010000310.1:0-17428 GCA_035466635.1 Woeseiaceae bacterium | reverse complement strand
AGCGTTGCTACTCACCGACAGCCCGCCCGCGGAAGCGGAGCAGATCGTCGATTCCGTGTACCTCGTTGCGTACGAAGACGCTCTCGCCGCCAGCCCGGTGGACACTTCGCGCTTGCGGCTTTTCATCGGCTATGCGGGGTGGGCACCGGGACAGCTCGACGGCGAGCTGGCGCGCGGTAGCTGGCACGTCCGCCCGGCATCGGGCGAGCTCGTCTTCGACGAGGAACCGGGAACGCTCTGGAAACGGCTTGCGCCGAAGGACGAGCAGCGCGCGGCGCTGTAGCAGCGCTTACCGAGGGGAACAGAGAAAGCGGGCCCCGCACGATGCGGGGCCCCGCTGCCCAGGGCGACAAGCCAGGAGAACAGCCTCGATGCGCGCTCCGGCGGCTTGCCGGGTACCCCTTATCGGTTCTTGCGCTGCTCGTTGCGACGAAGGCCCGGGATGTCCTTGCAATTCGCGTAGAAGGTCGTGGTGGCAGGCCAGTCTGAGAACAGGCCGATGATGCCGACTTCCTGGGCCAGGACATCGATCGTCCGCATGATGTCGCCGTCGTTTTCCAGCGCGTCCACGGTCGTGTCATAGTAGAAAGCGCCGTTTGCCGGGATGATGTCTTCAGTGACCCGGCCGGATCGCTCCGTCGTCCAGCTGATGATAGCGAGGCCTGCCTCGCGCGCCCGGCGGGCATACAGCGACGGCACGATGTCGCCGCCCTGCACGGTCAGCAAGGCCGGCATCGGCGGGGCAACGATATTGACGCCGCGGTTCTGCAACGCCATGAACTCGCCGAGTGGCGGCGGATTACTGACCAGCGCCACCGGGTTGCGTCCATCGAGAAATACGGCTTGCCGCCCGAAGTCGGGCTCGTTGTCGACCCAGTACAGCACGTCATCCAGGCTGAAGGATTGCGCCCAGACGTTTTCGGGCCGTACCCCCGCGGCGCGATACTCGTCGATCAGCTTCTGTGCGTAGTCCTCCTGGCTGAAACCGTCGAACGGCATCGCGACTTCCGGCGATTTCAGTTCGGGCGTCATCTTGCGGCCCAGTTGGCCGAAGAGTTCAATGCTCTCCGCGTGCGTGAGGAGGGTGCCGCCCGATGCGTAGAGGTCGGTGCGGAAGTCGGCCGTGCCACCGAGGTATTCCTCGACCGTCGTCGCGTTCGGGTTCGATGCATCCATTTTGCCGACCAGCGTCCGGAACTCGGCGAGCGTGATGTCGCTCGTGCAGCACATTGCCGTGGCCGGCTTGATACGGTTGCCGTCGCTATCGAACTCGGCGGGGCTGAAGCTTTCGCTGCATTTTGCGGCCAGCGGCGTCGCCAGTATATTCGTGGTCGTGTGCAGGTCGCACTGCGCGTGACGGCATACGAGCTGCTTGTCTTTCGTGAATGTCACGTCGCACTCGAGGATGCCGGCACCCATCCTGGCCGCAGCGACGTAGGATTCCCTCGTGTGCTCGGGAAATTGCAGCGCGGCACCGCGGTGTCCGATGGAAAAGTCGGAGGCTTTGTAGACCTGGGTGCGCTCGGCGCAGGCGGAGAGTTCATCCTTCAGCTCGCCGTCCGTGAGTTCATCGACGAGGTAGAAGGGTCTCGGCCCGAGCTGGGTGGACTTCACGGCGGCGAACTCCGCGCACGCGGTTCCGGCAGCGCAGGCGGCGATCACCGTGGCAAGTAGCGGTCTCAGTATTTTTCCCATCGTCGTTCCCTTTTGCAGTGGCTGTGAGTGGTGTCGCCAACGCTAATCGGGGAACGTGTCAGTCCTCGGGCACTTCGGTGAACGTTTTGTCGACGCCATGTTAACAAGTGATTTTTCCTCCACGGAAGCGTTATCAACAAGCGAAGAAGCGGTAATAAAATTAAAAGGCCGGAGCACGAAGAAATCCGTGCCCCGGCCATGGTGAGCAGGTGGCCTGCGACCTAGTTGTTGCCTTCGAACAGCGCGTCGACATTGCCGAGCGGCAGGAACCAGCTTTCGCCGGACCAGTCGTCGACGCCGTCGTTGTCGGTGACGACGAATACGCGCCCTTCGCTCGTGATCGCCGTGCCCTCGGGCTTGTCGGTGATCCAGCCGTTGGTTGCCTCGAGCGCCGGCTGGATGTCGACGACGGTCTTTTCGGCGGCGGTGACGCCGTCGTCATCGAGAAGATCATCCACGTCGACCTTGACCAGCGTCTTCAATTCCGCGAAGTCGCCCGTGCGATTGTCGCGCTCGATGATCACGTAGTCACCGGCCGGCGTGCGCGTGATTTCCGAGAGACCGACCCATGACGCGTTCTCGGGGATCTCCGCCAGTTCCCACGGTATCGGTTCCAGCCAACCGGCATCCGGGCTGTAGACCCAGATGCGCGTCTGGCCCGGTTCACCGGGGTTGCTGTCGTCCGGATCGTCGTCCAGGGCCTCGCAGTCCGCCGTCGTGTAGTCCCAGCCGCGCTGTTGCGCGACCAGCAGCACGTAGTCGCTCTCGTCGCCGAGTACGGCGACGCCCTCGAAGCCGGCGCCGAGGCTGCGCCTGTTCGCCGATGCGGCGCGGCAGGCCTCGACCTCAGCCGGCAGCCCGATTTCCCGCAGCACCGTGCCCATGGCATCGGTCTGGAGCAGGCGATTCAGGCGCGACCCGGAGGCGTTGCCCTCGCTGGCAATCCAGTAGGTACCGTCGGGCGCGAGTGCGATACCTTCCGGATCC
The DNA here is from genome assembly GCA_035466635.1 of Woeseiaceae bacterium. Classification (GTDB taxonomy): domain Bacteria; phylum Pseudomonadota; class Gammaproteobacteria; order Steroidobacterales; family Woeseiaceae; genus UBA1847. Next base: position 14,746 of record DATIUU010000310.1, on the reverse strand, counting down.
AGGTTGCCCGCACCGGTGATTTGCATCGAGCCGGTGACGACGGCCTGGTTGCGGCGCGGCTGGATCGTGAAGATGCGGCTGTCGGCATAGAAGGAATCCCACACGGCGACGAGGTCGCCGTTCGGCAGGGCATCCATGCCCGACAGCGCGGAGTGCGGGATTGGCGTGCCGTCGGCGCCAAGCTGCGAGCGAACTTGCGGGTAGGTGCGGCGGCCCTCGTCGCTGTATTCGTAGATCATGATGGACGAGCGCACACCGAACTCCGGATCGTCTTCCTCGCCCGAGACAACCAGCAGGTTCCGCTTCGGAATCGCGAGCAGGCCTTCGGGGCCGAGCGGGCCCGGCAGGACCTGTTGGTATTCCGGCTTGCCGTCCTTGCCGATCGCGTAGACGGCGATGAAGCTGCCGCGTTCGCTGCCGACGAACACGTAGGGCTTGCCGCCGAAGCGGGCGAACTCGATCGACTCCGGTTCGCTGCCCTTGTTTTCGGAGCGGCCCTCGGGGTAATGGCCGACCTGCACGGCGAGGTGGTCGAAACGGTTGCCCGCGTCGAACACAAGGTTCCCTGCCGCGTCGAAGATCGAGAAACCGCGGCTGCCGCCGAAGAGGTCGCCCTCGTTGGCGGTGCCGATGTAGCCGTCGATCCAGGCGATCGCGTCGGGTTCACGCGGCACGGCGGCGAGGCTGCCGGTCAGCGAGATGATGTCGTCTTCGATGGTATCGACCTGGTCCAGGTCGACCGTGCCGGCATCGAAGTGGTCCAGCACCGTTCCCGACGCGAGGTCGACGATGGCGATATGATTGTTTTCCTGCAACGAGACCACGGCCCGGTTGTATTCATCGATGTCGACGAATTCGGGTTCCGGATCCCCGGGTGCGTACCCGGCGAGACCCCTCAGGTCCGCCTGGCGCACGCTCCAGTTTTTCGGGTTGCCGCCCTTCAGGTCCACGATGGCGAGGTATCCGGCCGGAAGCTGCGGCAGTCCGCCCTCGACGCCATCGACAATAATGTCCTCGTCGCGCTCGTTCTCGATCGCGACCGCGGCGAAACGCTCATCGGGGCTGATGCTGATCGAGTCCGGCTGCCCGCCGAGGTCGAGTTCGCCGATAATCCGGCGCTTGCTGATGTGCACGACGACGAGTTTGCCGCTCGGATTGGCAAAGGACTCGCTCGTGTTGACGGCGACCAGTGCCAGCGTATTACCGATCACGGCGACCGAAGTCGGCTCGCCGCCAACTGTGAGCTTGCCGGTCGGGATCGGGTCGTCAGGCTTGCCGATGTAGACGAAACCGATCTCCTCGAGTTCGCTGTCGGTGTACACCAGGGTCTTGCCGTTCTTGGTGACGGCAACGATCTCGGAGACGGTCTCGTCACCGCGGTTGTCGTTGTTGATGTAGTTGGCAAGGGTGGCAACGCGCTTGAAGTTGCTGCCGCCCCGGTGATCGTCTGCCAGCGCCTGGGCTGACAATAGCGCAAGAATCGCGCACGTCAGACCCAGGCGAAATGTATCGCTCTGCATGATTGGCTCTCCATTGGTGATCGATATCGGGTACTGGTTGGAACGATGAATCGTCTCGGCCGCGCGGCATTGTGCGTGGTGCGGTTCTGCAGGGACGCGCGGCGATTGTGCGACCAGTTTGTTCGGCCAAGGTGACAGCAACTTTAAAGACAGGTGACGGATGGGTTTCCGAACCCGCGATCAGCGCAGCGCGGGCTGCCAGGTTCTTTTGCCGGGGTTATGTTTACTGGAGCCCGGGCCAATTTGTCATAATCCCGACAGCCGGTTCGGCGATCGACCGCTGCTGGACTATTCTCGCGGGGTTATTTCCTCAAAGTTTTCAACCCTCTCATCGCGTCTTTGGGCGCCCGGAGGCCGGCTCCACGGAAGTCCCGGCCGGGCAAATGCGGCACGACTTTTTGTGACGGAATTCACAAAGGACATCGTGAACTAATTCCCAACTTGGTGATATTTGTCACTGAACTCCCCTCGCGCCGGGCGGATACTGCTGGCTAGTCCTACCGCAGTCTCACGGATCAGAGAGGTGTGAAATGGTTTTCGCTGTTCGCTCGGGTAGGAGGGAGAGATTCAACTCGACAGCCAGGGCCTGGCTGTTGTTCCTGTTTGTCGGCGTGCTGACCGTCCTGCTCGCGTTCCCTATCTACGCGGCGAAGGGCGGCAACGACAAGGGTGGGCCGCAAGGCGGTACCGACACCGGTGGTGGAGGCGGCGGCAGCGCGGCTGTCCCGGAGCGACACTTCCTGTGGCGCGTGCCGCTGGCGGGACCCTATTCCGGGGTCCGGCCGGTCGTCGCTCCCGACGGCACCATCTACGCCGTCGACGTCTTCGACAACCTGTTCGCCGTGAACCCGGATGGGCAGGTGAAATGGTCGCAAGGGCAGGCCGGCAGCAAGGGCGTCAATGTGGGTGCCGACGGCACCGTCTACACCGGCAATGAAGACTGGATCAAGGCGTTCACGCCTGACGGCCTCCTGAAGTGGACTTACACGCAATCACCGCGCGCATTCGTGACGCAGGACGTCGCGGTCGGTCCCGACGGGAACATATATGCCATCTCGGCCAGCGGGATGGGCGTCTTCTCGCTGACGCCGGGCGGCGAGCTCCGCTGGACCAATACCGAGGTTTATGCGCGGCCATTCATCAGCTACGCAGAGCTGGCTTTCGGACCCACCGTCGACGGCTCCGATGACCAGTTGTATTTCTATGCCAACGGCCACACTCGCGCGATCCGCTTGAGCGACGGCGTCTCGGTCTTCCTGGCAGGCGGCAACCAGGATCCGCAGGTGAGCCCGCTGGACGGTACCTGGCACACGGGCGACTCGGCCTATTCGCCGGACGGCACCCTGGTATGGATGTTCCAGTACTCGCCGTTCAACGGGGCACGCGAACCGTCCATGGGCCGAAGCGGCACGCATTACTCCGTCAACCTGAGTCGTACCGTCTACGCGATAAACCCGGTTGGCGTCGCGAAATGGAGCCAGGCCATGAACGAGTACGTCGGTCTTCCCGGCGTGGACCCCACAGAGTCGCAACTACTGCTGAGCGCCGGCGGGTCGCTGCTTCCGGTGGCCTTGAAATCCGTCAGCACGGCGAATGGCAGCGAGCTGTGGCGCATGGAATTCCCGGCCAATCCCGACGGGTTGAACCCGAACGAACTGGACCAGTACATCGATACCCAGATCGCCTACAGCGCTGACGGCAGTGCGGCGTATGTCGTTACCGCCCTTGTCGGCGCCAACGTGTCCTACCTCAATGCCATCGACACGAACCCGTCGATCCCGAGCGCGTCGACCCGGCTGCGTGCCGTCGACATCGCGCTCGTTGCACGATCGAAAGGCCGGTCAGTGAGCATGAGTGGCGTGGTGACGGTGCTGGACGAGAATCTCGCGCCGGTCTCGGGCGCCACGGTCGAGGCAACCTGGACACTGCCGGACGGATCATTGGTCGGAGCATCGACGTCGACGAACGGTTCGGGCGAAGCGAAATTCAGCGCGAGCGGCGACGGCGGACTGTACTGGCTGGAGGTCAAAGACATCGCTATGCCCGGTTACACCTTCGATCCCTTGCACAGCATCCTCGTTGCGGGGAAAGCCTGGTTCTGATTTGACATAGCACGGCGGGAGAGACGGGGGAAAAGCGGCAGGCTGCCTGTATCGCCATGCGCGGCGTTAGAATGTAGCCATGCACGACGCTGTTGGAATGGTCTAGGCATGCCTGCCGACACTCCCGCCTGGACGCCGGGACTGCTGCGCGCCTATCCCGCGCTGGGCAACCTCCCGGCTGCGCTGCTCGAAAAGATCCACAGACACGGCACCTTCGTTCACAAGAACGCGGGCGACGTCATGTTCGAGCCCGCCGATTTCTCCACGCGCTACCCGTTCGTACTTCGCGGGGTGGCGCGCGTCCTGAAGGAGGGCCGTTCGGCACCGGATACCCTGCTGTACAGGCTGCCGGCCGGCGAACACTGCCTGCTTTCGGCGTCAGGATTGATGGCTCACTGGACGTTCGGTGCCAGGGTTGTCGCCGAATCGGATACGGAGGTCGTGGTGGTTCCTCCCGCGTTGTTCCGCGAGATGGTCAGGCAGTCTCCCGAGTTCGCGCATTCCGTCTATGTCGGCATTGCGCGGCGACTGGAGAGCGTGATGGACCTCGTGGAGCAGGCCACCTATTTCAGGCTCGACCAGCGCCTTGCAACAATGCTCCTGGCGAGCGGCAGCCCCCTCAGCAAGAGCCACCAGGAGCTGGCCGACGACCTCGGCGTTTCCCGGGAAAACGTGAGCCGCGTGCTCAGCGACTTCCGCGAGCGCGGCTGGATTCGGCTCGCCCGGCGTCAGGTTGACCTGCTGGATGCGCCGGCACTGCGCGCTTTCCTCGACCAGCAATAGCGCAGTAGCGGCAACGAGCGCCGATCGCACTGCCCCGGCCGGCTGCTATGATATCCAACCTCACAGGTAACGTGCAGGCGAGACCGGAATGTCAGGTTCGGTGGGAGACGCAGAACGCTACGCCAAGGCGGCACAACAACGGGTCCTCGATGCAATCGATACCCGGCAGGTTGCCGACTTCTCCTCGCTGCCGGGGCCACAACGTCGCCTCTCTGCCAGGTTCCTGCAGCACTTGATATCCGGGTCGCAGGGCACTCGGGGCGAACTCTGCTGCCCGCTGCGCATCCGTGGCGCCGACATCGTCGGACCGCTGCGGCCGCCCTCGGCCGGCGGCGACGGCGGTCGCGCGGCCGTGCAGTTCTGGGCCTGCAGTTTCGATTCCCCGGTCGACCTGAGCGGTGCCGAGTTCCTCGTGCTGCGTTTCGTGGACTGCCGTTTGCCGGCGTTCATCGGCGCGAGCATGAATGTGAGCGCCGACCTCGACCTGTCCGGGTCGCAGTTCTCGGGCGTCAACGACTACGAGTCGGAATTGAGCCAGGTTGGCAGCTGCGCGATCCATCTCAACAACGCGCGCGTCGGCGGCAAGCTGGACCTGTCGTCGACCGGCGAGTCGCGTTTCACGGCTACCGGCATAATCCGCCTCGACGGCGCACGCATCGATGGCGACCTGAGCTTTGCGGGCGCGTTGCTCGACGGCTGCGGGGCTCCGGCAGTGAGCGCCCGCTCGACAACGGTCGGCAGCAATGTCGATCTCCGGCCTGCCTCCGGCTATCGCTTCGAAGCCATGGGGGAGGTCGGTTTCGCCGCATCACAGGTTACCGGCGACCTGATGTGTGATGGCGCAAAACTGTCCAATCCCGACGGGCGTGCCTTGCACTGTGAAGACCTGAAAGTGGAGTCCGTGTTCCTGACGTCCGACGGCGCGATGGGATTGCCGTTCGAAGCCCGGGGCAGGCTGAATTTCCTGACGGCCATCATCGGCGGCAGTTTTTTCCTCAGCAACGCGCGGCTGGCGCCGGGCCCGGATTACACGGGCCTGCTGCGCACAGGCGGCCCGGTTGCGCTCAACCTGCAACAGGCGCGTGTCTCGAATGCGCTCGCGGTGAGAAACATCGGCGCGCTCAGCGACGATGCGGTGGCGCCGTCACTGGAGGAGGCCCCGGTACCTGCCCGTGGCTGGTTCCTGCTGACCGCAGCGCAGCTCACCTCCATCCTGGACGATAGCGATACCGGCTGGCCCGCACCCGGTTACCTGGACCTCGACGGGGTGACGTACCAGCGCATCCGGCATATTGGCGGCGGCAATCTCGCCGAGAAGCGCATCGCGTGGCTGCGCCGCCAGTTCCCGGACGGTATTCCAAGCGCTGCCAGTTTCCGGCCGCAGCCGTATGAACAACTGAGCCGCGTGTTGCGCCAGCACGGCCTGGCTCGCGAGGCCAATACCGTCGCGGTCGAGAAGATACGCATGCGGCTTGCCGCGCGGGTGGACGGCCCGTGGGCGAGGATTTTCCCGAACCTGCTCATGCTCATCAGCCAGTACGGCTACTCGACCAGCCGGGCGGTGCTGTCTTTCCTGGTATTCGTGCTCCTCGGGACCGCGATGTACGCGACGGCGCTATTCGGCTTCGGGCAGCCGTTCCTGCCGGTCGAGAGCGATCCCGAACCGGTCACCTACCAGTTCGCGTTCGGCGCACTGCACGCAGCCGCGGAGCGCGGTTGCCCCGGCCTGCACGTCATGCACTACGCACTCGACGCGGCACTGCCGGTCATCGACCTTGCCCAGGACCTGCGCTGCCGTTTCACGCCGGACGGACCCATGCGCTGGTTGTGGCTCTTGCTGCACAGCCTGTATGTCATTACCGGCGCCGCGTTGTCCGCCGTGGTCGTGCTGACGCTAACGGGCGTCCTGCGCCAGGATTGAGGCCGCCGGGGCCTGCCCGAGAGCCGTCCCGATGCGTATAACCCCGCATTGAAAAACAGCGTCGCGAAGCACAAGTTGAACTCGGTATAGGCGAGAACGAGGGTCGGCTCCGGCGGACCCGCAAGCACTGGGCCAGCCCGGGGCCGACATTGGGACGTGTACACGAGCACGACCATGCGGATCGGGCAAGCTGCGGCTCAAGGGCTCGCGCTGCCCGGCTCTGCGTTCCTGGCGCTGCTCGTCGGTACCTCCGTCTATCTCCTCGATCGCGACTGGGCGGCCGTGCTGTTCCTGGCGCCGTTCGCCGCGTTGCAGGGCGACCCGTCAAACCTGTTCGGTTCCCTCGGCAACGGCCTGCCCGCTTTCTGTCACGCCTATGCCTTCAGCCTGCTGCTGATACTGGCGCTCGGACGAACCCGGCGCGCGCGTCTCCTCGGTGCGCTCGCGTGGTTCGCAGTCGCCGCCGGCCTCGAGTTCCTGCAGTCGCCCGAGATCTCGGCGCTGTTGTCCTCGCTGCCCGCGCGGCATACGGACTCGCCCGTCACCGGCAGCGTCGTCAACTATGCAGTGAATGGACGTTTCGACCCGCACGATCTCGCGGCAGCCGGGCTTGGCTGCATGGCCGCATGGTGCGTTGCGTCCGTTCCGGAGGAAACAAGATGACTACCGTCAACAACAGGGGCCTTCGCTATCTTGCGATCGCCACGCTCATGGCGGTCGGCATTGTCACGACGATTGCCACGGGTGGAGGTGGCGGTTCCGGCAGCGTCACGCCGCCACAACCGCCGGCCGAAGCCACACTGAATATCACCGCCGACAACGGCCTTGAGGTCGCGACTGCCGTGATCGTCGCCGTCGGGCTCAGCTACGGCCTCGGCGACATCACCGGTGGAAACGTCGCCGCAGGAGGCGGCGACATCCAGTCCGGCGCAATCGTCTCCAAGCTTGCCGGCAACGTCTACAAGACGCTGTTACCGGGCGTGCAGCAAGCACTGGAAAACTGCGCGGTCGGCGGCACGGTGGACGTGACCGTCACCCAGGCAAACGTTAATACGATAACGGTCGGTGACCGCATCCTGGCCGTCTTCGTCGACTGCGACGACGGCCTCGGATACGTGATGAGTGGCACGGTCGATATCAGGATCGCAGCGATACAAGGCGACATTCTCACGGAAGTGTTCCTGCTCGGCATGGACGTCCTGATGACCGACATCGTGGTGACCGAAGGAACGAGTGTCATGACGGCGGACGGCGACTTCACGCTGACGCTGGACGGCCTGGACTTTCCGCTCATGCGCATGAACCTGTCCGGCGAGAACCTGCAGCTCGGCAGCGACGGCGACGTAGTGACCCTGACCGGCTTCGACCATGCGCTGGAAATCGACGCGGTTACGACGGCGCTCGTAGCGAACGTGCTGGGCCGCCTCGCCAGCACGACGCTCGGCGGCAGTGTCGATTACGAGACAATAGTCGCGATCGAAGCGATCGGCGACGAAGACCCGGGCACCGGCGAAGTCCTGGTCACCGGCGCCGACGACAGTTCCGTGCGTATCGTGATCATCGACAGCAGTCACGTACGGCTGGAAATCGACGAGAACGGCGATGGCACCGTGGACGAGTTCATCGACACGACGTGGGCCGAACTCAACGGTCGCGAACCGGTGAGCGGTTCGGCGATCACCAGCGAGAACGCACCCATACTCGCGCGCGAGGTCTACAACGCGGTGACGGGATTCGGTTCGCTGACGATTACGGCCGGCGCCCAGTTCGTGCCGGTCGCGCCCTTCGGGCTGCTCGACGCGATGGACGTCATGGGTACTTTCGACGCGCTGCCGGTCGGCTGCAGTGTGAGCGGCACGGCCACCGTTTCCGGCGTCAAGGCCACGACGAACACCTACAGCAGCGGCGACAGCCTGGACGCGGCGTTCGACGCCTGCACGCGCGGTGGTGAGAAACTGGATGGCTCGATGGCGCTGTCGATCGCGAGTTTCGACGAAACGCCGGGCGACGCTTACGTCGTCTCCGCAACAGTCGTCGAGTCGAGCCTGCAGCGCGTCTTCGGCGGCAGCTGCTTCGCCGGCATCGGCACCTTCGATACGAACTACGATTTCATGTTCACGAGCACCGGGCTTGTCCATGCGAACAGCGCCACGACGGACTTCAACGTCTGGGCCGGCGGGCGCAGCCAGCAGCTGTCGGGAGCCAGCGTCAGCGCACAGATCATGGTCGCGCAGCAGCCGGTCGTGGTCATCCGGACGTCCTCGGGCGTCATGAGTGGCACCGACGTGAGCGGCAGCTTCGGCTACCAGAGCATCGTTCCGGACGAGTTCTTTTCCGATACGGATGCCGCAACGGGTCCGTATACGGGTGAGCTCCTGGTAACGGCAGCGGACAACAGCAGCATGCGCATGGTGGCGCTCGATGAATTCAACGTACGCCTCGACCTGGATTTCAACGGCGACGGCGTGGTCGACAACTCGATTCCGACGACCTATGCGACGCTGGGGTACGGCGACTGGTTCTGCCAGTGATCCGTTCGGCAACAACACGGCGGCCGGCTGACGGCCGGCCGCATCCGGGCATGGCTCCTCTCCCGGCGCGCCGCAGGGCGCCAATAGGTACAAGCCAGAATTGTCAAATAATCAACGTCCTGAGAGCCTGCAAAATGGCGGCAAGGGTTCACCAGAGGACTCCCATTCCACCCGAAGAAAAGCGGACAGGTTAGCCATGACCAGCATGCAGACTGTGTTCATCAACCCCGAGCGCTGCATCGGTTGCCGGCAATGTGAATTCGCCTGCGCTGTAGCGCATTCAGCAAGTAAAGACCCCGCACTCGCTCTCGCCGAGGACCCGGTACCCAGATCGAGGATCCATGTATCGCCCGGATGGGCGTACAACCTGTCGATTCCCAGCCGTTGCCGGCACTGCGACCCGGCGCCCTGCGCTCAGGTCTGCCCCACGGGCGCAATGGCGCGCGATGCGAAGCACGATCTCGTCCTCGTGGACACGCACAAGTGCATTGCCTGTGCGATGTGCGCGATGGTCTGCCCGTTCGACGCGGTCACGTTCTACGCGCAGGCGAACGGCATGCCGGCGCGCGTGGTTGCCACGAAGTGCGACGGCTGCGTCGAGCGTCTCGACAAGGGCCGGGAGCCGGCGTGCGTCGAGGCCTGCAAGGTTGACGCCCTGCTGTTCGGCGACCTGAATACATTGATCGAGGCCGGCCGCCTGCAGGCGTCTGCCGCGGTTCTCGCGGCGACATCGTCGCGGGCGACCACCGAGCATCCACCCGCGACGATTTCCGGATGGCGCGCCTGGGGTGAGGCCGCGGCCCACCTCAGCGAGGAGATTTGAAATGGACAATCCTGACAAACTGAGCAGGTTGAGCATCAGTAACGACGCTCGCGAAATGCTCGTGCGGGCGCGCGAGGAAGGCATCGAAACGGTCTGGGACCGGCTGGCGGCCCAGCAGCCGCAGTGCGGTTACTGCGCCATGGGCGTCAGTTGCCGCAATTGCGCGATGGGGCCGTGCCGCGTGGATCCGTTCGGCGAAGGGCCGCAGAAGGGTGTCTGTGGCGCCGATGCCGACATCATCGTCGCGCGCAACCTCGGCAGAACGGTGGCGGCCGGAGCATCGGCGCACTCGGACCATGGCAGGGACATCCTCGAGGTCTTCAAGTCACTCGCCGCGGGCGAAACCAGCGGATACGAGATCCGTGACGAAACGAAACTCCTTGCACTCGCAACAGAGTGGGGGATCGAGGCCGCCGACAGGGGAATCGCCGAAGTGGCCAGCGATCTTGCCGACGCCATGATGGAAGATTTCGGCAGCCGCAAGGACAAGGTCGGTTTTCTCGACAGGCTGCCGGCGCAGCGCAGGAAACTGTTCGAGGAGCTTCATATCACACCGAGAGGCATCGACCGCGAGAACGTGGAGATGCTGCATCGCACGCATATGGGCGTCGACAACGACTATGCGAACACGTCACTGCACGCGCTGCGCACCAGCCTCTCCGATGGCTGGGGCGGCTCGATGATTGCTACCGAGTTGTCCGACGTGATGTTCGGCACGCCCAGGCCCGTCATGTCACGCGTGAACCTCGGTGCACTGCGCGTCGAGTGCGTCAATATCGCGCTGCACGGCCACAACCCGATGCTGTCGGACGTCATCATGCAGGCGGCCGAGGACCACGAATTGGTTGCGCTGGCGCGGGAAAAGGGCGCGGAAGGCATCAACCTGGTCGGGCTGTGCTGCACCGGCAACGAGCTGCAGATGCGCAAGGGCCTGCCGATGGCGGGCAACCACCTGATGCAGGAACTCGTGCTCCTGACCGGTGCGCTCGACGCCATGGTGGTGGACTACCAGTGCATCATGCCGTCCGTCACCGATGTGGCCAAGTGCTTCCACACGGAGATTATCTCGACCGCGGACAAGGCACGATTCGCCGGGGCGACGCACGTGTCATTCGATCCGAAACGCGGACTCGAAATCGGCAAGCAGATCGTCACGCTCGGCATCGAAGCCTACGTGAACCGCAACCCGGATCGCGTGAGGATTCCGGAAGGCACCGTACAGATGATGGCCGGTTTCTCGGTGGAGGCGATCCTGGAGGCGCTCGGCGGAACGCCGGAGCCGCTCGTTGAGGCCATCAAGGCCGGCAAGATCCGCGGCGCCGTCGGCGTGGTCGGCTGCAACAACCCCAAGATTCCGCAGGATTACGGCCACGTCACGCTGACGAAACGCCTCATCGAAAACGACATCCTCGTCCTCGTAACGGGCTGCGCGGCCATCGCGAACGGCAAGGCGGGGCAGATGCTGCCGGAATCGGCCGACATGGCCGGCCCCGGGCTGTCCGAGGTCTGCAAGGCGCTCGGCATCCCGCCGGTGCTGCACATGGGTTCCTGCGTGGACAACACGCGAATCCTGACACTGGCTGCCGCGCTCGCCAACTACCTGGGCGTGGACGTATCGCAGTTGCCGCTCGCCGGGGCTGCGCCCGAGTGGTACTCGGAGAAGGCCGTGTCGATCGGTGCCTACGTCGTTGCCAGCGGCATCTTCACGGTGCTCGGGGTGCAGCCGCCGATATTCGGCAGCCAGAACGTCGTGAAGCTGCTTGCCGATGATCTCGAAGAGGTCGTCGGCGCGAAATTCGCCGTCGAGGCGGATCCCGAAGAAGCCGCGCAACTGATCATTCGGCACATCGAAGCCAAGCGCGAGGCACTGGGACTGCCGTTCGTGGCGGCCGAGGAAGCCCCCGCGAACAAGGTCGCCTGAGGACGCCGTCATGTGCAACACCTGTGCCGAACACGCTCACGAGCACACCCACAGCCACGAACATCATGGCCACGGCCTGCCCGTGAACGCGCGCGGCGACGACTTCCGGGTCGTCATCACGGGCAAGGGCGGCGTGGGCAAGACCACGCTGACGGCGTTACTCGCTCGCAGGCTGTCGCGCCGCGGCTACCGCGTGCTGGCCCTCGACGCGGATCCGCAGATGAACCTGCCGTATGCCCTCGGCCTCGAGTCGACGGATGCGCACGGGCTCGTGCCACTGAGCGAAAACAGCTACTACGTGGAAGAAAAGACCGGGGTGCGCCCGGGCGAAGGGTGGGGCCTGTTCTTCCGGCTCAATCCCGACGTGGACGACGTCGTCGATCGCTTCGGCGTGCGCGGGCCGGACGGCGTGCGCTTGCTGGTGATGGGCAATACCGTGCAACCGGCAGCCGGGTGCCTGTGCCCGGAGAACGCGCTGCTCGGCTCGGTCGCGAATGCGATGAGCCTGCGGCACGACGAGGCGATCCTGATGGACACCCAGGCAGGCTTCGAGCACTTCGGCCGGGCGCTCGCCCGGGGGTTCCGGCACGCCGTCGTCGTGAGCGACCCGACGTTCAACGCTCTGCAGGTGGCCTTGCGGGCAGCGCGGCTCGCCCGCGAACTCGGCATCGAATCGGTGCATCTCGTCATCAACCGGGCCAGCAACAAGCTCGACTTCGATCGCGCGCTCGCGAGACTCGAAGCCGAAGGCGGCTTCCCCTTCACGAGCCGCCACTGGCTGCCGCACGACCCATTGCTGCCGCGCGTGGAGCCGTCGGTCGGTCCGCTGCTCGAGCGGCCGCCGACGCCTTTCGATCAGCGCATCGAAGGGCTGCTCGATACGCTGCTGCCGATAGAGGAGCGGGTAAGAGAATGCGTGTCCTGAGTCTCGGTGCCGGTCCCGCCGGCCTGACGGCGGCCCGGACCTTGCGCGAACTGGCGCCGTCGCGGTCGATCGATCCGGCGATCACGATGGTCTCCGCGGAAGCATCGCCGCCGTACTCGCCGCCGGCCATGGCGGACCACTTTCTCACCGGCCGCAACGAAACGCTCTACTGGCAGGGAGAGGATGTCTGCGACTGGCTGCGGGTGGACTATCGCCCGGGCTTCGGCGTGGCGTCCGTGTTTCCCGAGCAACGCCAGGTGCTGCTGGAAGACGGCAGTTACCTCGACTACGACCGGCTGATGATTGCGACGGGCAGTCGCCTGCACGCGCCGCTGCCGGGCTACGACCTGCCCGGCGTCTACAATTTCAAATCGCTGGCCGCGGCGCGCCGTCTCGTCGAGCGGGTGAAGGCGGGCGAGGCCAGCAACGCACTGATCATCGGTGCCGGTTTCATCGGTGTCGAAGTTGCCGTGCTGCTGAACGAGCTCGGCTGTGCCGTGACGATCATCGACAAGCTGTGGGTGATGCCGAACATACTCGACCAGGAGACCGCGGAGCTGGTGCAGCAGGATCTCGAAAACCGCGGCATTACCGTGCGCCTGCACGCCGAGGCGCTGCGCTTTGCGACAGATAGCGAGGTAACCGGTGTCGAACTGGCGAATGGTGAGACGCTCATCGCGGATGCGTACATTGCGGCGACCGGCGTCAAGCCAAACGTCGCGTTCCTGGAGGGCTCGGGCCTCGATATCGGCTGGGGTATCCGTGTCGACAATCGAATGCGCACGAACCTGCCGAACATCTGGGCAGCCGGCGATGTGGCGGAGACGTTCGACCGGTTGAGCGGCGAGCGTTACGTGCACGCGATCTGGCCGAATGCCACGGCGCAGGGCGAGGTGGTCGGCCACGACATCCTCGGCTATTCGACGGCCTACGCCGGCGCGGAGAGGATGAACAGCATGAAGCACCTCGGGCTGCCGATCATGGCGGTCGGTGCGGCGAAGGGACCCGAAACCCTGCGCTGGCGCAACGGTAAAGAGCTTCGCAAGATCTTCCTCGACGACGGCAGGATCTTAGGCTTCAGGCTGGCCGGGGACATCCGCGGTGCGGGGACCTATCGCGCGCTCATGCTGCGCGGGACCGACGTGCGCGGGTTTGGCGAGGACCTGCTCGATCCGCGCTTCCGTATCAGCCGCTGCGTGTCACCCGAGGTGCTGTACCACTAGGTACCACCGCCGATATGGAACAGGGCGATCGTTGCGATTCCCGTAACGAGCAATACGAATTGCCACGCGGAAGCCGCGGCCGTCTGCGGCTTGTTCAGACTGGGAATCAGATCCGCTGTGGCAATGTAGATGAAGCTGGCAGCCGACAGAGCGAGGACATAGGGCACCGCCTGCTGTGTCCCGGCCAGCCAGAACCAGGCGAGGATGCCGCCGGGCAGCGTCATCGATGCCGAGAGCGCATTCAGTAACAGCGCCTTGGTGCGGCTGTAACCGGCGTCCAGGAGAATGGCAAATTCACCGACCTCCTGCGGAATCTCATGGGCAATCACCGCCATGGAGGTTGCGATTCCGAGTGGTAGCGAGGTCATGAACGCGACGGCGATTACGACGCCGTCGACGAAGTTGTGCAGCGAGTCGCCGAACAGAATCAACGGGCCCGCGCTGCCGCGCGCATCGCAGTGCTCATCGTGACTGTGGCGCCACAGGACCAGTTTCTCGAGCACGAAGAACAGCACCATGCCGGCAAGTACGGTCGTCATGACTGTGCGTGCAGCCGCCTGGCCGAGTGCCGCCGGAATCATGCCGAGGAATGCCGCACCCAGCAGCGTGCCCGTGGCATAGCTGATGAGCGAGGGCACGATGAAGCGCCGCACGTTCTCCGGGAACAGCAGGAACAGCGCGGCGGCGCCAATGGCGCCGAGGCTGCCGAGGAGAGCGAATCCGGTAATCCAGCCGAGCATTGCTTCCCCGTCTAGGCTCGTGAACCTGCCGCCGGACCGCCGTCATGGTCGTCCGCCGGCACAGGCATCGCCTTGCGAATCGCCAGCCGCGTCAATACCGGCCCGATGGTCTCGAGTATGACGGTCGATGCGACAGCCACGGTGAGAACCACGGAGGCGGTGTCCGGGAAGCGCTGGGTCGCAAGCAGGGCCATGCCGATCGCGACGCCGGCTTGCGGCATCAGGGCGACGCCCAGCCAGCGGCGCACTGCCGGTTG
>DATIUU010000309.1:0-22307 GCA_035466635.1 Woeseiaceae bacterium | reverse complement strand
GCACCATGAGCCGCTGCAGCGCCTGAGCATCGCGGGCTCGGCTACCGACGGCAGCCAGAAGACGGGGGCGGCGGGTCCCGTCGACATGCGCTTCGATGCGCTGGGTCGGAACTTCGAGCTGCAACTGGTCCCCAATAACCGCTTGCTGCAGGCGGCGCGGGAGATCGCGGGCGCGTCGGTGATCCCCTACCGCGGCACGCTCGCCGGGATCGAGGGTTCCTGGGTCCGCGTCGTCATCGCGGACGGCGTGCCGTCCGGAATGATCTGGGACGGCAACGAATTGTTCGCGATCGAGCGGCCGGGCGACAACCTCGTCGATGCGGAATCGGCGATCATCTACCGGCTTGCGGATGCGATCGTCGCACCCGGCTCGATGAGCTGCGGCGCGGGCGGCAGCCTGACCAGCGGCAGCGCCGTCTACAAGACCCTGGTGGCGGAACTCAGTGCCGTCACCGCGCAGGCCGCAGTTGCCGGGACGGAGATCAACATCGGCGCGGTCGGCGATGCCGAGTTCGCCGGCATCCATGGCACGAACGCGCAGCAGGCGATCATCGAACGCCTCAATAACGTCGACGGCATCTTCAGCGGCCAGGTCGGCGTGCAGATCAACGTGCCGCTGGTGCAGGTCTTCGCCAATCCGGACGCCGCGGGGTACCCGTTCACGGATACGTTGGTAGCCGGCACCCTGCTCGACGAACTGGCGACCTTTCGGAACAACGAACCCAACCAGAACGTAAATGGCCTCACGCACCTTTGGACCGGCAAGAATGTCGAAAGCGACGACGGCAACAGTTCGACCGTAGGAATCGCATTCTCGGGCGGTATCGGCCGTAATGGCGGCCTGGTGCTCTGCAGCCAGCGCTTCGGCGCCGGCCTGAGCGAGGGACGCAACAGGAGCTTCGACAGCCTGATCGCCGCGCACGAGATCGGCCACAACTTCGGCGCGCCGCACGACGGCAGCAGCGGCTCCGCCTGCGAAGCCGAGACCGGCAGCTTCATCATGGCGGCGACACTTCAAAACGGCGCCAACCAGTTTTCGCAGTGCAGCCTCGACGAGATGGCCGACGACATCGCGGAGGCCGAGGTCAGGGGCTGCATCACGCCCCTGCCGAGCGTCGACATGAGCTTCGGTCTCGCCGGCCCGGCGCCTTCCGCGCTGCTCGGCAACACCGCGACGGTCACCTTCGATGTCGTCAACGCGGGAACGCTGCAGGCCACCAACGTCCTGGCCGACTTCACATTGCCGGCCAACGTCTCCCTTGTCTCGGCGGCCGCCTCCCAGGGCAACTGCACGAACGGCGGCGGCATGGTGAACTGCGCACTCGGCAACGTCGCCGGCAGCACGACGATAACGGTCGCGCTGACGTCCGACACGATCGCCGTCGGCAGCGGCACCTTTAGCGCCAGCGTCTCGGCGGACACCGACGATGACGGCGCCAACAACCAGAGCAGCCTCACGCTGACGGTGGAGCCCGCGGTGAACCTCGCGGTAACGCCGCCGAGCACACGCCAGCTGGCCGTCGACCAGGGCACCGGACTCACGGCATTGCTGCAAAACACCTCGATCCTCGACGCAACGGGCGTTGCACTGACCATCACGCTCTCCTCCGGGCTGCGCGTGGACAGCGCGAGCTGGCCGCTCGGTGCCTGCACGGTGAGCAACACCCGGGTGGATTGCGTAGGCGCCACCTTTGCGGCGCTGTCGAACGTGAGCCTGAGCCTGGGCGTCACGGCCACGACCGAGGGTTCGAAGACCATCAATTTCTCGATGTCTTCCACGGAAGTAGACGCCGATTCCTCCGACAACACGGCCAGCGCGGCCGTCAACGTGAGTGCGCCATCGCAGGAAGAAAGCGGTGGCGGCGGTGCCGGCCTGTGGCTGCTGCCGTTGCTCGGCATGCTGGCTGTGAGGCGGCGCGGACTCCCTACGGGATGAAGCTCTCGCCGTAGTCCATGGGCGGCAGCCCGAAATACGCCGCCAGGCTCTGGCCGATATCCGCGAACGACTTGCGCCTGCCGAGGGAGCCGGCCGCGAGCTCGTTGCCGTAAGCGAGCACCGGCACGTGCTCGCGCGTGTGGTCCGAGCCTTCCCAGGCCGGATCGCAGCCGTGGTCGGCGGTGATGACCAGCAGGTCCTCGGGCTGCATCGCCTCGAGCAGCTCCGGCAGCCGGCCGTCGAAATACTCCAGCGCCGCCGCGTAGCCCGCGATGTCGCGGCGATGGCCGTACAGCATGTCGAAGTCGACGAAATTCGTGAACACGATCGAGCGATCGCCCGCGTCGGCGAGCGCATCGAGCGTCGCATCGAACAGGGCCGCGTTGCCGGTCGCCTTGACCTTCTTCGTTATGCCCTGGTGCGCGTAGATGTCGGCGATCTTGCCGATGCTGATGACCTCCCCGCCGGCGGCCACGAGCTTGTCCAGCAAGGTCGGCGAGTGCGGCGGCGTCGTGAGGTCGCGCCGGTTGCCGGTGCGCACGTAGCTGTCCGGGCCGTCGCCGACGAACGGCCGTGCGATGACGCGGCCGATGTTGTAATCGTCCACCAGCTCGCGCGCGATGTCGCACAAATCGTAGAGCCGCTGCAGCCCGAACGCTTCTTCGTGGGCGGCAACCTGGAACACGCTATCCGCCGACGTGTACACGATCGGCTTGCCCGTGCGGACGTGCTCGTCGCCGAGCTCGGCAATGATCGTCGTCCCGGAGGCGTGGCAGTTGCCGAGCACGCCGGGCAGCCCGGCACGCTCCACGAGCGCATCGATCAGTTCGGGCGGGAACGTGTGCTCGCGGTCCGTGAAGTAACCCCAGTCGAACAGCACGGGCACCCCCGCGATCTCCCAGTGGCCGCTGGGCGTGTCCTTGCCGCTGGAGAGCTCTTCAGCGTAGCCCCAGGCGCCGATCACCTCGCCGCCGGTGTCCACGCCTGCCGGGTAGGCCCCGGTGCTCGCACGGCTCGCCTCGAACAGCCCGAGCCGCGCGAGGTTCGGCAGCCGCAGCGGCCCGTCGGCCGATTTCGCACGCGCACGGGCGATACTGCCGAGGGTATCCGCCCCGGTGTCGCCGAATCGCTCCGCATCGGCCGTCGCGCCGATGCCGAAGGAGTCCATAACGAGAATGATCGCGCGTCGCATCGGGCAACTTTAGCATCAGCCGGCCGCCGGTTGGCTGCGTATTTCAGAAATCGATCCTGACGTCGCCGCGCACGATCTCCTCCGCCTTCTTCAGGTCTGCCTGCAGATCCTCGAGCTCGCGGGTCAGCGGACTCGTCAGCATCGCGGCCTCCACCTCGAGGTCGAGGACCGGGATGCCGACCGGCGGCACGGTGTTGCCCACCACCGTCTGCGGCACCGGTTCGGGCTCGTTCGAATCGATCACGTTCAGCACCGCGATCAGCGCGAGCGCCGCCGCGATGCCGGTCAGGCTGCTGGCCAGCCAGAACGACGCGGGCCGGCGCGCTGCCTGCCGCGGTCGCGCCGACTCCGGTTCGATCGCGTTGAGCGATGCCCGTATGCGGCTGTCGACCTGCGCGGAGATGTGCGCGTCGATGCGGCTTGCGTCGTCGCGCAGTTTGCTGGCGAGTTTATCCATAAGCTTCACTTCCGGCGTTGCCGGCCGTACCGTTCATTTCCGCCTCCAGCGCCCGGCGGCCGCGGAGAAGATTGACCTTGGTCCACGATGAGGAACGCTCGAGGACGCTCGCAATATCGCGCACCGACATGTCCTCGACGTAGCGCAGCCACATCGCCGTGAACACCTCGTCCGACAGGATGCGCTTTGCGCTGCGCCACAGGTTGTCCCGTTCGGATTCCGCGAGGCAGTGGGCGAGCGGGTCGGCGCCATCGTCGGCGTGGTCGCCGAGCTCGGCGAGGTTCTCCGCGCGCAGCCTGCCCGCGTTGCGGATCGCGATGCGATAGAGCCAGGTGCTGAAGCGCCAGCGGGGATCGTAGGAGCCGATGTAGCGATAGGCATTGATCAGCGTGTCCTGCAGGGCGTCCTCCGCGTCCGCGTGATTCGTGCAGCGCGTCTGCAGGAAGCGGAACAGGCGCTCGCGGTAGCCATGGACGAGTTCGGTGAACGCGTCCACGGAACCGCGTTGCGCGGCACCGACGAGTTGCAGCTCATCGCTCACGATGTGAGCCAGCGCGCCCGCCCGGCCGCTAGTTGTCCAGCGCCACGACGACGCTCTCGGGATCGAGCGCCAGCCGGATGTTGAGCGCCGAGCCGTCCACCGCGACAGTCGTTCCCTTCAGGAACTCCGCAACCTCGGGGTCCATGTCCTCGCTGAACATCGCGAGGCTGATCAGCCCGCGCACGATGCTCGCGAGCGACTCGGCCATCTCGGGCTGGGTGGCGATCAGCCGGGTCTCGATCGCGATCTTGCCGGCCGCGTCCGCGACCATGACCGCGAGTTGCTCGGTGTTCTTCAGGATATTGGACTGCCAGCCGCCCTCGCCCCGGTCCGCGACCTGGTCCGCCTGGATACCGGCCTGGATGAGGCTCTTCTCGGCGGTGAGCACGATCAGCGCGCCGCGGTCCATCTTGCGCTGCGGCAGCTTGCCGTTGCTGTCGAGCAGGCGTTGCATCTGTTCGCGCGACGAGGTGGCGAGGATGCGGTTCTTCAGCGCGAACGTGAAGTAGACGCCGTTCTCGAACGAATCGACCCGCATGTCGCCGTTGTTACCCTTGCCATCGCCCTTGACGAAGTAGAACGTCGTACCCTTGTGCTTCAGGGTATCGAATTCCTCGCCCGTCACCGCGATGGCGAGCAGCTTGTCCCGCGTCTCCTGGCTGATCCTGCCTTCGACCAGGACCACGGCGCCGCTCTCTTCCGCCGAGAACGCGGTGATCCGGTCGGCTTCCCTGTCGAGGTCGATGCCGGCGTCCTCGCGGACGTTGGCGAATACCTCGCGCTGCAGCCAGGCATAGAGCGGCTTGCCCGCATCGGAGCCGCGCATCTCGTCGAAGTCGGCGTGGAAATACCAGGTCGACGTGGCCGGGAGGCCGGAGGCCGCCAGTTCGGCGAAGGCAAGGCCCGGCAGGGCCAGCAGCAGTAACACGGTCAATCGTTTGCACAAGCGCATGATGTGTGAGTCCTTTGCGTGGTCGTCTGCAGGCTTATAGCGCGCTGCCGCCGGTTTGGTTACAAAACGGCGGGGACCAGGCGCTTATCGGCCGCTCAGCCGGCTGACGGCCACGGTCGCCACGGCCGCCACGACGAAGCCCGGGATCGCCTCGTACAGCCCGTAGGCGCCGGCCTTGAAATACTGCACCCAGACCACGCTGGTCAGGAAGCCGCCCAGCATGCCGGCCACGACGCCGGCGCCGGTGGTGCGCCGGTCGTACAGCAGCGCCAGCACGACGGGTCCGAACGCGGCGCCGAGGCCCGACCAGGAGAACAGGACGAACCAGAAGATCAGCTTGTTCTCGGCCATGTAGATGGCCACGAACACCGCGATCACGCCGATGATGACGGTGACCACCTTGCCGTACCCGGCGAGCGTGGCGTCGCTCTTCCGGCTACCGAGTATCTTCTGCATCGTGTCCCTGACGATCGAGGACGACGCCAGCAACAGCAGCGAATCCACCGTCGACATGATCGCGGACAGCACGATGACCAGCAGCACCCCGGTCAGGAGCGGTGGAAACAGCTCGCCCGCGAGCGTCGGGAACACCTGTTCGCTGTCTTCGAGCCCGGGGAACAGGGCGCGTCCCGCGATGCCGGCCGTCACCGCGCCGAAAAGGAAAATGAACAGCACGACGATCGACACGATACGTGCTTTCTTCAGTTCCTCTTCGTCGCGCGCGGACATGTAGCGGATGAGCATCTGCGGTACGCCGAGGAACGGCAGGCCGATCGCGGCGAAGCTCACGGCCGCGACGAAGCCCGCGGTACTGCCGTCGAGCACTGCGAACATGTCGATGAACGCCGGATCGTAGTCGTACAACGTGGCTGTCATCTGCCCCCACCCGCCGGCCGCATCGATCGCGACCAGGGGCACGACGATGAGCCCGGTGAGCATGAGCACGCCCTGCACCACGTCGGTGTAGGAAACCGCCTTGTAGCCCCCGACAAAGGTGTAGCTGATGATGATGACCGCGCCGATGATCACGCCGGCGCGGTAGTCGAGGTCGATGAAGCCGCTGAAGGCCTTGCCGGTCGCCACCATCTGCGCGGACACGTAGGTCGTTACCATGACGACGATGATCGCGACCGCGACGCCGCGGATGAGGTGCCAGCGGTCGTCGAATTTCGCGGCGAGCACGTCCGGCAGCGTGATCGAGTCGGTCTCGTCGCCGAGCCGCTTCAGCTTCCGCGAAATGAAGCCCCAGGACGCCGCGATGCCGATCATCTCGCCGACGATGACCCAGTACGCCTGGGCGCCGACGGCGTAACCCATGCCGGTCAGGCCGAGCAGCAGCCAGCCGCTCTCGCCGGTCGCGTTCGCGCTGAACGCCACCACCCAGTACGGCAGCTTCTTGCCGGCGAGGTAGAAGCCCGCGAGCGTGTGGGTTTCCCTGCGGCTCCAGACCGCGAGCGCGGCCAGCGTAACGAGGTAGCCGGCGAGTACGGCGACGGTGGCCGTCATTCGTCGCGGGCGGCGGTAACGGGCTTCGAAATGCGGCCGGCGATGATGCCCGCGACGAGCAGGAAAACGCCAATGCCCAGCAGGTACTCGGGCCAGGAACGGGTGATGCCGCAGTAGAGGATGAGAACGATGTTCACCACCTGGAAGGTGTTGATCAACTTGCTGTCGCGCTTGACGGCTTTCGGGAAGCGGATGCGAGACACCATCAGCAATGCGAGCACGAACAGCAGCACGGGCAGGTACAGGTTGAGCGGCATGCCCTCGGCGATCGGCTCGTGATGCAGCAGTACCAGCACCAGGGACGAACACATGCCGCCGCCGGCCGCGGTGATGGGCACGCCGACGAACCAGCCGCGCTCCGGTTTCGCCGTCGGCAGGTTGAAGCGCGCGAGGCGCAGCGCGCCCGCGAGGGCAAACATGCCCGCCGCGACGGCCAGCACCCAGAACTGCCCCGTGCCGTACTCGATGCCGCCGATCTGCACGCCCGCGTTGAGCACGAGGATGGCGGGCGCAACGCCGAAGGCGACCAGGTCGGCCATCGAGTCGAACTCGGCGCCGAAGCTCGATGTCGCCTTGAGTACGCGCGCCGCGACCCCGTCCATGGTATCGAGCAACCCGCACCAGACGATCATCCATCCCGCGAGCTCGAGATAGTCCTTGCCGCCCAGCTGGGTCGTGACGATGGATGCGATGCCGAGCAACAGGCTTGCGGCCGTGAAGCTGTTCGGAATCGTGTAGCGAAGGACGTTATTCAAGAGCGGCGCAAGCCCGTGCGGCGAGATCGTCGACCATTCTGCATTCGGGAGCCGATATTATCCAGCTGCGAGCTAGCCGCCGAACCCCGAGCGGAACCCCATCCTGCCGCCGCTGCCGGTGATCCCCATCGGCCCGCGCGGCAGCACCAGCTGCATGCGCTGGCCGTTACGCTCGATATCGACGATCACGTCCTCGCCGGGATCGCCCGAAAATGCCATCGACCTGAGCTCGTCCATGCTGAAGACACGCTGGCCATCGTAGCTCAGTATCTGGTCGCCCGGCCGCAGCCCGGCCCGGTTCGCGGGGGAAGAACTGATCACGTCACCGACGCTGATGGACGCGCTGCCACCCTGGGCCAGCAGGTACTTCTCGTATTCGGTATCGCCGAGGCGCTCATGCAGGCCGTCCTGCGGCCCCTGCACGACGTCCCAGGGGTTGCGGGGCTCGCCTTTGCGGTATGCGTCGTACTCGGCCTGCAGGGCTTGCATGCGCGCCTCGTCCTCGAGCTCGAGGATCTGCCGCGCCCGCTCTTCCGTGAAACCGCCCGCCACCAGCTGGCCGGTGCGCATGTCCTCGAGATCCCGCATGCGCGCGGCGGGGTCGCGCCTTGCCGCCTGCTGCGTGCGGGCCTCCTGCCGCACCTGGCTGCTTTCGGCCAGGTTCCGCAGCAGCTCGTCCATCTCGGGTGAATCGAAGCGCTCGAGCTCGGCGTAGACCGCATGCAGCTGCTCTTCGAGGACCCGGCGCGCATCACGCTCGACGGCAACGGCGCGCTCCAGGGCATCGATGCGGGCCTCGAGCGGCGCGCCCGCATCGAAGGCCTGCGTCTCCCCGGCCGGCCCGGCCGGGGGCGGCGTCTCGCCGGTCGTCGTCCAGGCGCCCAATGCGAAGCCCGCCGCAAGGCCGGCAATGACCGCAACAATCGTCCTGTTCATAGATCTCCTGGCTCCTGGCTCCTGGGGTCGGACCAATGTAAATGTATGATCAAAATGACTTTTGACCGCTTTTTACGCCGTTTATTAGCGCTAATCGGCGGCTTTTGGGGCCGAAAATGATGATTTAGCGAACTTCATGGGGAACCGGGTCCTTGGGCGTGATTTCGCCACCGAAATTCGACGATTAAGCCTCAAAGCCGCTAATTTCAGGGGTAGAAATTAATAAAAATCAACATCTTATCTTGGTCCGACCCAATTGCTATTCGGCGTAGCGGGCCGCCGTCACCTCGGCGGGGCAGGAACCGCCGCTGTAGGGCCCCAGGCCGGTGTTGATGCTGGCGATCTGGCCCGGCGGTATCCGGCCCGGGATGGCCTGTCGCACGACCTGGGCGCGGCCGGCCGCATCGGTGTAGCGGGCCTCGATCTGCACACCCTCGACAGCCCAAGGCGTCGTGTTCTTCACCGACACCACGAGGTTCCCGGCACTGTCCGCGTCGCAGCGCCGCGGTATGACTTCGCCCGGGCTGGACCGCAGCTGCAGCCGCTGCAGCTTATGCGTTGCTGCCTGGCCCATCTCACCGCCACTCTTCGCGACGACCGCATAATGCTCCATGGCCTTCTGCACGTTGCCCTGCTCCGCCTCGATGTCGCCCAGCACGAAATGCGCCGGCCCGGTCGGCAGCATCCCGATACTGCGCTCCAGGTCGGTCCTCGCGCCCGTGAATTCGCCGAGTTCCTTCTTCGCCAGGCCGCGCCGCAGGTAGTAGTAGAAGTAGTCGTCGCGGCGGCGAATGGCGCTGTCGTAGTTTTTCGCGGCCATGTCGTACTTGCCGTCCACGAGTCGGGCGTCGCCGCGCAGCGCGTAGAAGTGACCCTCGTCGGGAAACAGCTCGATCGCCTTTTCAGCCATCGCCAGCGCTTCCGCGGTGTTCTTTTGCGCGAGCGCCTTGCGCCCTTCGTCGTAAGCGTCGTAGGCCGGTTTCACCGCCATGGTCTTCTGCATGGCGGCGTTGTAGCGATCCACTCCGAGAATGCCGCCCGGCGGCAGGCTCGCCGCCATTTTCCGGTTTGCCTCCACGCGCTCCATCGATGGCGGGTGGCTGGCGAACAGGCCGCTGAGCCAGTCGCTTTCCCGTCCCTCGCTCAGGCGCACGAAGGTCTCCTGCAGCGTCACGGCACCCGACGGGTCGTAACCCGCGCGCGACATGTAGGTCATGCCGTACTTGTCGGACTCCAGCTCCGCAGTGCGCCCGTAGGTGGAGCTGATAAGCTGCGCGCCGACGGCCGCACCGCCGACCGCGAACTGGCCGTACCTGCTGTCACCCGAGACCACCGCGGTCGCCAGGACCGCGCTCTGCAGCAACACGCCGCGGGACATCTGCTGTGCCGAGTGCTTCGCGGCCGCATGCACGATCTCGTGCCCCAGCACCGCCGCGAGTTCCGCCTCCGAATTCAGCTCGGTGAGCAACCCGCGATTGATCGCGATCTTGCCGCCGGGCAGCGCCCAGGCGTTGGGCACCGAGTTGTTCAGCACCACGAATTCGTAGGGCAACGGCCGGTCGCTCACCGCCGCCAGCTTGTTGCCGACTTCACTGACGTAGGCCGTGAGTCCGTGGTCGATGTCGTAAATGCCGCCCTCGGCCTGCTGCATCGGGGCGTAGTTCTCTGCACCGATGGCGAGTTCCTGCGCCTCGCTGACGACCATGAAATCCGCTTTCCCGGTGACCGGGTTGACGGCGCAGCCGCTCACGGCGGCGGCGAGGATGACGACTGCCAGTAGCCTTTTGCTCATGGCCTATACAGTGCTACCGGATCACCGCCGTATCAAGGGCCGGTTTGCTGCCCCGCAACAGAAAACGGCCCCGTCGCAATGACGACGGGGCCGCGAGGGCTTCCTGCCAGGGGGGCGGGCTCAGAAGCCCCAGGCGAGGGAGGCGGAGATCAGCCGCCCGGGCTTTTCCTCGAAGACCGTGACCGTCCTGCCGAGGGACGCGTCCGTGCGCTGGATCTCGACCGAGGAATCCAGGATGTTCTGCGCCTTCAGCTTCAAGGTGAAGCGATCCGTCGGATACCAGAAGTAGGTGAAATCGAGCGAGTCGAAAGGCTGCTCGAACGCATCGGGCCCGAAGCGCCCGAAGGCAAACAGGCGCTCGCTGAAGACGTTGTAGATCAGCGACGCCGTGTGCCTGGAATCCGGCGAGTCGAAGCCAAGCATGAAGTTGACGACGTACTCGGACGCGCCCGACAGCTTGCAGTCGTTCGCCACGACGGCACCGCTGCTGTCGCGCCGCTCGCAGCTGACATCACCGCCCGAGTCACCCGGTGTGAGTTCCCTGTCCCACTGGTAGGTAACGTTGCCCTGGACGAAGAACATGTCGGCGAACGAGCCGAGGAACCCGAGCTCCGTGAGAAACTCGACTTCGACGCCCTGGATGCTGGCCGAATCGGCGTTCAGGATCTCGCGCGCAATCGTCGTGTCCGACGCAGGGATTTCGAAAAACTCGATCGGGTTCGTGATCTGCTTGTCGAACAGCGTCACCGTGAACGTGTCGCCGTTACCGAAGAACCATTCGGCACGCAGGTCGATATTCTCGACCTCCGACGGCACCACGCTCGAATTACCGCGGGTCAGGTCGTCCGTGATCGGGTCGATGTAACTCGAGCCGGTTATTTCGCGCAGGTCGGGGCGCACCGCCGTTTCGCTGTAACCGAGCCGCAGCTGGAACGTCTCCGCCAAGAAGTCGCTCATGTAAGTGATCGACGCCGCGGGATAGACGTCGTCCTTCCTGAACACGGCACTGGCGAGTTCGTCCGGGTCCGTGGTCACCTGCGGAGTCTGCTGGCTGTAGCTGAACGGATTCCATGGCAGACCCGCCTGCCGGTAGTCTTCCCAGCGTGCGCCGGCCGCGAATCGCCATGAATCGCTGAGGTCCCAGTCGACCTGACCCCAGACGGAATCCGTCATCGTCGCGGCGAGATAGCTGTTGGTATTCGCACCCTGGCGGTCGAACACGGCATCGTTCACGAAGACCTCGGCGCCCGGCACCGGGTTGGCCGGGTTGGGATCCGGCGCCGTCGCCAGGATGTTGGCGTCCGAAAACACCTCGTTCAACGGGCCTTCCAGCACCGACTGGTCCTGGACATTGAGAAAACCGAGGCTGAACTGCGTCTGTTTATAGGTGCGCGCCTTCTGGGCGTGGTCCCAGCCGCCGCTCAGTTCGACGTAGTTGTTGCCGAATTCGAGCGGAATCATGCCGCTCCAGCCATAGTTCTCGACCAGGTCCTCGAGTTCGGTGAAGCGCCAGTCGCCGGCCGCCGAACTCAGCTGTACGGCTTCCGCCAGGACCGCACCCGTGTCGCGATCGGTGCTCGTGAATGAATTCACCTGCACACGGTTAGGGATGTCCGTGGTCGCCTCCGAGTCCGAATAGAACCAGGTGATGCGCGTCTCCTCGGGCAGGCGCAGGAAGCCCGCCAGCGAGTCGATAATCCCGAACCGCGAGCGCGTATCGGCACCGAGGAAGTGCGTGCCCCTGACCTGGTGCGTCTCCATCTCGCGCTCCTCGAACTCGAGGCGGTACTCGCGCACGCCGCGGCCGCTGGACTTGAACCGGTTCTCGTTGAAGTAATCGAAAACCTCGGTCTCGTCGTCCGTGTTGCGCAGGAACAGGCTGGTCGTAGATATCTCGTGGTCGCCGAGGAAATTCACGCCGAAATTGAGGGTGCCCGCAATGTTGACGCTCTTGGTCGACTCTTCGCGGACGCCATTCTGCTCCTCGGGCAGCGCGAAGTTGGCCGTGCGCGTCCGGCGCCAGCTCGTTTCCTGCTCGTAGGAACCACCGACCGCGAAGCCGGCCTCCCAGTCGTTGCCGAGCTCGAAGTTGTTGCCGACACTGGCGCGCATCTCGTAGTTCGGGTCCACGCTTTCGCTCTGCAGGCCGATGTTCCGGTTCAACGCGAGCGCAAGGTCACGATTGAGGCGCTGGGACTCGAACGTCAGCTGGCCCGGCCCGAGGTCGCTGCCCGAGCGAACGAGCGCTGCACGAATATTGTTGACGCCCGGGTCGCCCTGGTAATCGGCGAGACCGGCGCTTATCACGGAGGACAGCGCACGGGTTCCGTCGTCGCTGCCGAGATTGTCGTCACCACCACCCGGGTAGGTGTTGATGCTGCTCGGGTTGATGTCGTTGTACCCGATCCCGCCCTCGAGCTTGACGGTGAAGGCATCCGGGATGCCCTTGGTGCGAATGTCCACGGCGCCGCCGCCGAAGTTGGCGGATATCGCCGGCGAATAGGACTTCTGCACCCGCAGCGACTCGACGATGGACGTCGGAAAGACGTTCAGCGGGATGACGTTGCGGGTGAGGTCCGGTGACGGGATCTGCGCACCGTTGAGCGTCGTCGACGAGTAGCGTTCGCCGAGGCCGCGAATGTAGATGAACTTGTCCTGTACCAGCGACAGGCCGGGCACGCGGCGCAGTGCCGCCGCAACCGTGGAATCGCCGAGTCTGGAAATCGTGTCCGCGCCGAGCAGGTCCGTCGCGAAGGCGTCGTTCATGCGCTCGTTCATGAGCTGCTGGCTCGAGCTGATGAAGCGACCGGTGACCACGACTTCCTCGATGCCCTTGCCCGCGTCCTGTTCCTCGATCACGGGCGCCGGAATGACCGGCTCTTCCTGCCCGAGTGCCACACCCTGCCACGAGGCGAGCACGGTAAGAATCATGAGCGGCAATGGCTGTTTCACGGATTTTTTGAAGTTGTTCATTTTCTGGCCTGTTTACGTAAGCGCGAGCAATGGTCTGTTCGAATTACGAAGGGCACCCGCGCCGAGACCGGTGCGGGTGCCCCGCGATTTTCAACCTGTGGTCCGCTTCTCTACTCGAACCACAGCGCCTGGCCGCGATTGGCCGGGTCAATGCCGTACGCCCACGGCCGCGTCCAGTCGTCCGTTGCCGAGACGGCGCCGAGGATATCGGTGGCCGTACCGCTCGTCGGCGCGGTGGTCGCAAGCGGTGCCGCGGTATCGACGATGCTCGTGTCCCAGGGCAGCGAATAGACTTTCTGCGCGCCCGTCAGCAGGCTGACTTCCGGGTTGGCCGCGTCGGAGGCGTCCACCGCGGTGCCGTCCGCAACGGTCGCGAACTGGTTGCCTTCAGCCTCGGCAAACGCCTGCTCGTCGGCGAACGCCACGACAGCGTTACGATCCGCAATCGGATTGAGCTTCGCGTTCTCCTGGCAGGCGAAGATGACCGAATTCAGCTGCAGGTCGCCGTTGATCGCCGCTTCCGCCGTTTCGACGTTGTCGATACGCAGGCAGTAGTTGTCATCGCCATCAGCCTGGTCGTTCGCGCCGAAGGACGAAATCACCAGCGAGTCATTGACAACCGGGTGAATGCCCTCGCGGAAACGCCAGCCGGCGCCCGGATCGTGGGTGCCCGGCACGTTCGGCGAGATGATGCAGGTCAGGTTGTTGATCGTCGGCGCGCTGTTCAGGCCGCGGGCGATAAAGTCGTCGCGGGTGGCCTGGTCGAGGCTGCCGTAGGAACCGATGCCGTCGGACTCGATGCAGTGATTGCCGTCGTTCGCGGACTGGATTGCGATCGCGTTCGTGATCGTGCCGTTGTATCCCTCGTCGATATCGATCGAGTCGTCGCGCACGTACAGGGCGACCAGGTTCGTGATGTCGAACGAGCCGCCGAACATCTCGACGCCGTCGTCGAAGGTCGAGTACACCTCGAGATTTTCGACGATCGTCGAGCTGCCGACGCTGCCGAAGGAAATGCCGTTCAGCTCGTCGCCGTTGCCGACCTGGGCGCCGGTGTGCTTGACTACGACGTAGCGCAGGATGCCGGAGTCGTCAGCGTCGTTGGCGCCACCGTACTGCGACTCGTCGTCACCGGCGGAGCCTTCGGCGTCGATCGAGCACTCGGTCCCCGGGGCCAGGCCAAAGCCGGCTTCGCCGCGGTTTCCGACGTAGCTGCACTTGTTGCTGACGGCGAAGCCGTTGATGACGACGCCGCCCCACTGCTGCACGTCCTCGGGGCCGACCGTGCCGTTGATGTCGGAGACCGACGTCAGCGTGATCGGCGCGTCGGGACGGCCATCGGCGATGATCCGCGAACCGCGGTTGATGATCATGAAGTCCGAGCTGGTCTGGAACGCGAGCGTCGCGCCGGCCTGGATAGTCAGCGTCGGGCCGTCACCGCCCTGCGCGATGCCGGCGGCCACCAGATCAGCCTGCGTGCGGAACGTGTTGCCGACGAACAGGCTCGCCGTGAAGATGTGCGCGCCGCCATTCGGCAGCGCCGGGATCAGCAGGTCTTCCTGCAGGTTGTTCTTCGGACCGGCGAAGGTGTTGTCGTACACACAGTTGCCGTTGCCGTCGGCGGATCCGCGGATGGTCGCACCATCGCGGACGTAGGACGCGCAAATGTCGTCGGCCGAACCACCGCCGCCGCCAGTGGAATTATCGACACTGTTGTCGATCGTCGTGGGTGTAATGTTGATATCGCCACTTTCGCAGGCAGCCAGCAGGCTGCCGGTAATAACGACGATGATCAGTTTATTGCGGGTCATTTGTTCCTCTCCAAGGCGGGGCTCTTACCCCTGTTACGACTGTGTAAGTGCGGCGCACTGTATAGGCCTGATATGGACGCCGTGTGACAGAAACATTAGGGATTTGTTACGAGACCTCAGGAATCGAGTGAGAATCGGTAGCCACTGCCGCGCACCGTTTGCAAATAACGGTCGTAGCCGAACGGCTCGAGAATGCTTCGCAGCCGGCGCACATGGACATCCACCGTGCGCGGCCCGACCGCGGCGTCGCGATCCCATACGTGTACCAGGAGTTGCTTGCGGCTGAAGACCCGGTCGCGGTTGCTCACCATGAAGAGCAACAGGCGATACTCGCGCGGCGCGAGCGAGACATAAGTATCGTCCACGGCGACGCGCTGGCCCAGGTTGTCGATCTTGATGCCGCCGGCGGATATCTCGCGGGTAAGGTGCACGTTCGCCGGACGGCGCAGGCAGGCACCGACACGTGCGCGCAATTCGGGGATATTAATGGGCTTGCCGATGAAATCGTCCGCGCCGGATTCCAGCGCCAGGACGATGTCGTCGGGGTTCGAGCAGGCCGAGGTCATCATTACGCGCATCGTCCGCAGGTCGTCGATACTGCGGACGTCGTTCAGGAGTTCCACGCCGCCGAGGTCGGGCAGGGCAAAGTCACACACCATGAGATCCGGGCGTTTCCTGCGCACCAGTTCGAGCGCGGTAAACGCGTCCTCGGATTCGGCGACATCGTGGCCGAGCTCTCTGAGCTCGTTCGCCATGTGGCCGCGGATGGTCCGGTCAGGATCTACAACGAGAATCGAAGCCAACATCCATCTTCCCTGTCGTGGTTTATCGGATCACGGCAAGAGAACACGGTGGCATTACAGGCGCTTTACGTTCCTGTTGCTGGTTGATTACGGATTCATTACAGGGCTGCGGCAGTTCGCCCCGGCCGGCAACATATCTGTAACAATGGCGTCGAACGACCCGGAAATCCGGCCGCCGGGCAGGCAATGGCCGGCCGCCACCCCGTTTCGGGGCCCTCCCCCGGGTAGGTGGATTCCCCGATTACCCCCCGCACCCCCGCCACGCATCATATCCGCGATAAACAGAGGTGAACTGCAAATGCGAATCAGACTCGCCCGGATTCTCGACGAATTGCGCGAGGATCATCGAAACCTCGCCCGTCTGCTGGACCTGCTGGAAAACGAGTGCCGGGACGTGCCGGAGGAAGGGGAACCCGACATGGACCTGCTCCACGACGTCATGCACTACATGACGGTCTATCCCGACGCCATCCACCATCCGCGCGAGGACCTGGTCTACACGGCGATGCGCGCGCATTGCACAGACCTCGCGGAAGGGCTCGAGAGCGTGCCGGGCGACCACCGCGAGATCGCGGAGCTCGGGGCGACGCTGCGCAAGGACATCGAGGCGATCATCTCCGGCGCGGCCGTCACGCGCGAGCACCTGCTGGAGGACCTCGTCAACTACGTCGGCCACCTGCGGCGCCACATGGAATGGGAGGAAAGCGAACTGTTTCCGCGCGCCGATTCGCTCGCAAGGGACAATGAGACCGCAACCATCGACGTGAGCAAGCACATGGGCGACGACCCCGTGTTCGGCGCCACGACGGCCGGGTCGTTCTCGAACCTGCTCGCGAACCTGCAGCGCGCGCAGTAGCACGCAGCCGTCAGAAGTACCCGGCGAGCTGCGCGAAGACGCCCGGCCCGCTGGACAGGTACAGGTCCCCGCCGGTCTCGATACCGCCGAACTCGCTGCCGTCCGGTCCTATCGGCACGTTCAGGCTGCCGAGAAAGGTCATGTTGTCGGTCAGGCTGAACGACGTGACGAGTTGCAGCAGCGCGCTGGGATCGGTGACGTTCACGAGCACCGTCGGCGTCACCGTCCACAAGGGCGTCATCTCGACGAGGACGCTGCCGGCAAGGTAATGGCGCCCGAGCGTGAATGCCTCGCCGCGCGCCAGGCGCGCCAGCAGGTCCGGGTTGCCGGCAAGGCTCGCGGGATCGTAGCGGCCGTCGCGCTGGCCGAAGCCGTTGAAATGGTACTCGAGCGCCCCGCTCATGTTGCGGCCGCGCCAGGTCCATGAATAGCTCCCGTTGGCGACCAGTTGCAGGTGGGTGTCCGTATCCGTGTCGGTGACCACCAGGTCGCCGCGCAGCACGGCCCCGCCCGGGCTCACGCTGCCACCGAGCCCCGCGACGAGGTCGCCGTAGTGCTCGGCCAGCAACAGGTCGTACTCCCGGCCGCCGGCGAAGCCGTGATACTTGGCCGCGGCGGTGCCCTGCCGGCGCTCCACCTCCCCGTCCAGGGGGTCGCGGCGCACCACGACGGCGGCCTGCACGTCGTTGCCGCTGTCCTGCAGGTACTGCACGTACAACATGTCGTCGCCGGCCTTGTACTCGGTGTCAACGGCCGCAGGATCAAAGGGGTTGACGAGGTCCATGGGCGCGTAGAAGAGACCGTTGCCCCACGAGATGGCCTGTCGGCCCACGCGGATCACGGCCTTCTCGCTCGCGTAGCCGGCCCACAGGCGATCGAGGCGGTGCAGCAGGGCCGACCTGCCGCGGTCGTGCACGACCCCCGTGAGATCGAACAGGCGCCGTTCGTCCCCCGGCAGCCGCGGCACCAGCAGCCCGGCCGCGCTCGGCAGGTCCCGCGTGTACTCGACGCGGTCGCCGTACAGGCCGATCAGCTGGTAATCCGCGCTGAACGTCCAGCGCCGCGGGTCGGCCTTGACGTTGAGGCGCAGGTCGCCTTCGAGGTCGAGCGAACGCTCGCCCGCCAGTTCCCTGAACAGGCTCCCGGACGGAAACGACGTGCCGACGACGCGCAGCTTGGTATGCCCGCCGAGCTCGTACGGACGCCCGTCGGCCAGCGCGGCCGCGGCGAGGAACAGCAGCAGCCAGGGTTCAGGCCGCATTTTCATCCTGGTCGATTTCCTCCACGATGCGGCCGTCCTGCATGCGGACCAGCCGCTTCGCGTACGCCATGACCCGCTCATCGTGGGTCGCCATGATGAAGGTCGTGCCGTGCTGCTCGTTCAGGTGCTGGAACAGGTCGATCAGGCCGTCGGCGGTCTTCGAATCGAGGTTCGCGGTCGGCTCGTCGGCCAGTACCAGGGCCGGGTTGGAGACGATCGCACGGGCGACCGCGACCCGCTGTTGCTGCCCGCCCGACATCGCCGAGGGCAGGCGGTCGCCGAGGCCCGCCAGGCCGACCTCGTCGAGGATGTCCAGCGACTTCGCGCGGCGCTCGGAGGCCGGCACGCCCTGCACCTGCATCACGAACTCGACGTTCTCCCGGGCGGACAGCACCGGGATCAGGTTGAACGCCTGGAACACGAAGCCGATGCGGTGCAGCCTGAGCTCGGCGAGTGCGCCCTTGCCCAGGTTGTCGATGCGCTCGCCGGCGATCCAGACCTCGCCGCTGTCCGGCCGGTCGAGACCGCCGATGGCGTTCAGCAGCGTGGTCTTGCCGCCGCCGGAGGGCGACGACAGGCAGACGAAGCCGCCCTTCTCGACCTCCATGCTGAGATGATCCAGCGCCTTGATGTCCTGTTCACCCTGGCGATAGGTCTTGCACAAGTCTACGCAGCGGACGGCCGTCATCAGTTCACCTTTGTAATCGCTTCGATCGGCTGCAGGTGCGACGCGCGCCAGGCCGGGGACAGGCTCGCGAGGAAACCGAGGATCAGCACCACCGTGTTGGCGAGCACCACGTCCTCGACCCGCAGCTGCGGGTAGAGGACGCTCGCCGCGCCCATCAGCGCCATGCCCTCGGCGACGACGGAGATGTCGATGCCGCCCTCGAGCGACCTGATCGTCGCCCAGGCCAGCAGGTTGCCGATACCCAGCCCGATCACGAGCAGCAACATCGACTCGATCACGATCTGTCCCAGTATGCTCGACGGCTTCATGCCGAGCGCGAGCATCAGGCCGATCTCGCGCACCCGTTCGAACACGGCCATGACCAGCGTATTCACCAGCCCGAACGACAGCGCCAGGAAAATGACGATCACCCACACGAGCACGAAACCGTCCATGACCCGCAACATCGTGCCGAGGTAAGTGTCGAGCTCGGTCCAGCGGCTCACCTCGACGCCGCCGTCGACCAGCGCACGCACCTTGTCGTAGACCGGCTCGACGTTGCGGTAGTCGTCGCCGAGCACGACGATGGCGGTAACGCGATCGCCGACCCGCAGCAGTTCCTGAACCGTGTTCTTGCCGGCGAAGACGTACTGTTCCTCGTAGGACTCCACGTCGGCGCCGAACAGGCCCACGACACGGAAGCCGCGGTCAGCGATGTCGTTGTCCGGGTCCTGGCTCATCAGCACGACCCGCTTGCCCAGCTCGGTCTCCAGCGTCTCGGCAAGCTTGCGGCCGATGACGAGCCCGTCGTCGTCGGGGCCTTCGAGGAAACGCCCTTCCACGGCGTCGTAGTCCACGAACGACATGCTCTGCTCGCGCTGTGGATCGATACCGAGCAGCGTGACCCCGCGCGACTCGCGCTCGCTCGACACGACCGCCGGCACCTTGATGCGCGTCGCCCATGCGCGGAATCCGGCCGTCGCGAAAGTGTCCTCGATGGACGCGTCCGTCAGCGGCAGCAGGTTGACGATATTCGGATCGTCCAGGTAGTCCGGGTGATGCACCTGCACGTGCCCGGGCAGCACGCTGATGCTGTCCTCGATCATCTCGGTGACCATGCCCATGGTGAGGGCGGTCATGAAGATCATGGCCCATACGCCGACGACCACCGCACTCAGCATGATCAGGGTGCGGCGATGATTGCGCCACAGGTTGCGCCAGGCGAGCAGGGTCAGGATGCGCAGCGTGTTCATCATGCCGCCCGCATCGCCTCCACGGGCTGCAGCCGCCGCAGGCGCAGCGCCGGGTACACCGACGCCAGCAGCGAGAAAAGGAAGACCACGGCCGGCCCCGACACCAGCGAGGCCAACGTGACCTGCGGGTGCAGGCGGCTCGGCAGGTTGAACTTCGCCCCCATCTCCTCCATGCCCGGCAGGGTGAAGCCGTGCACGCCGAGCCATGCGGTCAGTGCGCCGCCGACGAGCGCGCCGATCAGGAGGCCCATGCCGCCCATCAGGGCGGTCTCGAGCATGACGAGGCGGCCGAGACGGCCCGGCTTGAGCCCGAGTGCGAGCACGATACCGAACTCATGGGTGCGCTCGAGGACGGACATGAGCTGCGTGTTGAGCACGCTGAATGCCACCAGGATCACGAGCACGGCATACATGAAGACGGCGCTGCTGATGTCGGCCTGGATCGCCTGCTTGAGGCCGGGCACCAGCGCGTCCCAGTCATGGACCACGAGGCCCCGGTCCTGCGGTATGAGGGAAGCGACGCGCTGCCGGAGGTCGGCGACGTCGCCGAGCCGCGGCGCGTTGACGACCACCTGGTGTCCCGCGCCCTGCATGTAGAACACGTCCTGGAACGGCGCGAGCGGCATCTCTGCGATCGTGCGGTCGAGTTCGGCGACACCGCTGTCGAATATCCCGACGATGACGGCGACGACGGCGGCGAACGAGCCGTCCCGGCCGCTGCCGATCAGCGTCAGCTCGTCGCCGACCCCGACCTTCAGGTTGCGCGCCAGCACGCTGCCGATGACGAGCTCCGCCTCGCCGCTGTCCTGCAGGTAACGGCCGTCGCGCACCAGCCCGGGGATGTTCGAAACGTTCGGCTCGTACCGCGGCTCGACTCCGAACACCGCGATGCCGTAGCTGCGATCCTCGCTGGAGGCGAGCGCGAACGCGGTCGCGCGCGCCGCCACGTCGTCGCTGCCGAGTTCCTGGCGCAGGTCTTGCGCCAGTGCGCCGACATCGGGAATGGTCTGCCGGATCTTCTGCTCGTCGATGTAGCCCTGCGCCTGGACCTGCAGGTGGCCGGTGAACGTCTCGAGGGAGTTCTCGATCATCAGCCGGTACATGCCGAACTGCAGGGAGATCATGAACACCAGCAGCACGTTCGAGAACACCATCGCCCCCGTCGTCAGCCACGTGCGCCGCGGCTGACGCCACAGGTTCCGCCAGGCAAGGCGCAGGACGAGGTTCACGTCGATCAGTCCCTGGGGTTGCGCAGGTTTGAAAGCGTAAACACGCTGTCGCTGATGTCTATCTCGTAATCTACGGAGACGACTTCGATCGCCGTCCATTCGCCGGGCTCGTCGGCCTTGACCATGCGCTGCCGGCTGGCGATGGTACGGCCGCCCATTTCCTCGATCGCGAGCGTCTGCAGCGCCTTCACGAGTTCGCCGTCCTGGTCGTAGAAGCGGTGCTCGAGAACCACGTGATCCTCGCGGATGCGGAGCTCCTCGCGGCCCCACACGACGGCCGCCGCCTCGTGCGGCACGGCACGAATTTCGTAGACGGTCATGCCGTCCTCCTCCGTGACGCCGAGCAGCGTGTGATCGTACTGGTCGATGATGTCGTCGGCGCGCGCGACGTCCTTGTTGGAGAAGTCCGAGCCCATCCAGCTCTGGCCCATCATCGACGACGGGATCTTGATGACGCGGTTGACCTTCGGCGAGAAGGTCCACATGTCATTGTCGTCGGTGAGCGTACCGTTGCCGCGGTCCTTCTTCGGCTCGACGACACGCACCAGCGACTTGTCGTCGCCCTTCGTCCACGCACGCATCGTCATCGAGCGCTCCCAGTCCGGGCGGTGGATCACCATCGACATCTCGCTGTAGGAGGAAACGCCGCGCCAGTGGTCCACGGCCGCGCGCACGATCGCCTTCGCGTCCGGCGGCGTCTCCGCGGCAACGCAGGCGATGGCGGCGAGCAGGAATGCGGCAATTGTAGCCGGGTAGCGCATGGGACCTCCGGAATCCTGCAACCAGTATACCCGCCTGTCCTGCAGGGGCGGGCCCGGGCCTGCGATCCCGCCGCAAACCAATCGCGCTTCGAGAAGCGCTCCTGCAGGATTGTATGTAGGGGAAAATCGCAATAGTGTGGCGGGGCCCGAGGGGTAGACTGGATCGAGAGCCAACGGAGACCGGCCCATGTTCACGCTCGAATCCATCATGACGACGGAATTGATCACGTTGTTGCCGACGGCCAATCTCGCCGAGGCGCGTGAGCTCATGCACAGGCACAAGATCCACCATCTGCCGGTCGTCAACGACAACAACACCCTCATCGGCCTCGTCACGCTGACCAACCTGCTGGCCGCCACCGACTCCATCCTGCGGGACCCGGACAACAGCATTCACCCCGAGGACGTGATCGTCAAAGACATCATGGTTACGGACGTGGCCACGGTGGACGAGCACGCCAGCCTGCGGCAGGCGGCGCT
Organism: Woeseiaceae bacterium; assembly: GCA_035466635.1. Classification (GTDB taxonomy): domain Bacteria; phylum Pseudomonadota; class Gammaproteobacteria; order Steroidobacterales; family Woeseiaceae; genus UBA1847. Next base: position 146 of record DATIUU010000309.1, on the reverse strand, counting down.
GTTTCTCGAGAAGCACCGTATCGGCTGCCTGCCGGTCGTTACCGACGGGATGCTGAAGGGGATCATCACGGAGACCGACTTCGTGGCCGTGGCGATCAATCTCCTCGAGCAGCTCGAGGAGTCCGAGCCCGACGACTACGCCGAAA
>DATIUU010000308.1:0-6923 GCA_035466635.1 Woeseiaceae bacterium | reverse complement strand
GGCATGACCGTGTTCCTCGGCATGCGCTTCGCGGACTGGGACGAAGCGCGCCCGGCCGCGGAGATTGCCGCCGCGGCGTCCGAACTCGTCGCGCAGGGCATGGCGAAGAGCCGCTAGGCGGGGCAGGCGATGTTCGACCGGATTCCCGATATCACGGCGCAACGCGCCCTGCTGAAACCGGATGCGATTGCTTTCCGCGACCTTGCTCGCGGCACGTCACTGACGTACGCGGAGCTCGAGGACAATGTCCGCTCGCTCGCGGGCCTGCTGCGCGCGCAGGGCGTGGCCGAGGGCGACCGCGTCGCCGTGCTGTGCCGCAATCGCATCGAGTTCTTCGAACTGCTGTTCGCCGCCGGCAAGCTCGGCGCGGTGCTGGTGCCGCTCAACTGGCGCATGCCGGCAGGCGAACTCGCGCCGCTCTTTGCCGACGCGGCGCCGAAGCTACTGTTCTTCGGCGCAGAGGACGCTGCCGTCGCCGCCGAACTCGGCGCAACCGGGACGGCGCTGGTCGGATTCGACGACGACTCCGCCGCGGGTTACGCGGCACGCCGCGACGCGGCAGCGCCTTATGCCGGGCGGGCGTTCTGGGGCGGCAACGACACCTGGTACCTGATCTACACGTCCGGCACGACGGGCAAGCCCAAGGCGGTCATCCAGACGCCGGCGATGGCGCTCGCCAACTACGTCAATATCCGCCAGGCGATGTCGATATCGGGGGACGACGTCTGTCTCAACTACCTGCCGCTGTTTCACACGGCGGGCATCAACCTCGTGACCCTGCCGACGCTCATCGAGGGTGGCGAGGTCCTCGTGCTGCCCGCCTTCGACGTCGAGCGCGTCGTGCGGTTGCTGGCCGACGGGGCGCTCGACACCTTTTTTGCCGTGCCGGCGGTCTATCAGCAAATCAGCCTGCATCCCCGGTTCCCGGCCCTGGACCTCGGCCGCGTGCGCAACTGGGGTTGCGGCGGCGCGCCCATGCCCGATCACCTGATCCGCGCCTACCTGGAACGCGGCGCCCGCGTCTGCAACGGCATGGGCAGGACCGAGACGGGACCGACGGTCTTCATCATGGACCCGGCGATGGTCGACAAGAAGATCGGCTCGGTCGGCAAAGCGCAGGTGCTGGCGCGCGTCCGCCTCGTCGGCGCGGACGGCCACGACGTGCAACCAGGCGACGAAGGCGAACTGTGGTTTGCCGGCCCGGGAATTACGCCGGGCTACTGGGGCAACGCCGACGCGACGCGCGCGACGTTCGCGGACGGCACCTGGCTCAAGAGCGGCGACATCGGCCGCCAGGACGCGGACGGCTATTACTACATTGCTGGCCGCATCAAGGAGATGTACATCTCGGGCGGCGAGAACGTGTATCCCGCGGAAGTCGAAAACGTGCTGGCCGCGCATCCCGCTGTCCTCGAGGCTGCGGTAGTCGCAATGCCCGACGAGAAGTGGGGCGAGGTCGGGCGCGCGTACCTGCTCGCGCGCCCGGGCCGCGAGCTGCCGTCCGCCGGCGAGATCACGGCCTGGTGCCGCGAGCGCCTCGCGCCGTACAAGGTGCCGAAAGCGTTCGTGCCCGTGCAGGACTTCCCGCGCACGGCCGCCGGCAAGATCCGGAAACACCTGCTCGGCCCGGGGGGCACGGCATGACCGGGAAGCGCGATACGCTGGTGCTGCACAAAGCGCTGACGCAGTCCGACTTCGATGCCTTCGCGGCGCTCTCCGGCGACGACAACCCGATCCACGTCGACCCCGAATTCTGCGCGAGGACACGCTTCGGCCGCACGGTATCGCACGGGATGCTGCTTGCGACCGTATTGCGCGGCATGCTCGACGAACTCGTGCCGGGCGGCCGCCTGGTGGAACAGAAGCTCATGTTCCCGTCGCCGACCTACGCGGACGACGACCTGCGATTTGTCGTCATCCGCAAATCGGACGACGGCCGCCACGTCGTGGCCGAACTCAATTGCGAGCGTGTCGACGACGGCGTGATCACCTGCGCCGGCGAAGCGACGCTCGAACGCGCGGAGCACCGCTAGTGGCGTTCGCGGTCGGCCAGCGAGCGGAGATGACGCGTGCGTTCAGCGCGGACGACGTGGCCCGCTACGCCGCACTCGGCGGACACGAGGCCGCGCAGGGCGACGTCCCGGAGCCGCTCGTCAACGCGCTCTTCTCCAGGCTGCTGGGCGTCGAGCTGCCCGGGCAGGGCACGAATTACCTGAAGCAGGAAAGCGCGTTTTTCGCCACGGCGCGCGTGGGCGAGAGGCTCACGGCGAGCGTCGAGATCACGCGCCTGCGGCCGGAAAAGGACCTCGTCGACCTGCGTACGCGCTGCGTTGGCGAGTCCGGCAACCTGGTCAGTGAGGGCCGGGCGCTGGTTTACGTAGCGGACGTCACGGGCTGAGCCGCGCGATTGCGTGCTACCGTGAGGGCTGAACTGCTGCTATTATGCTGCGTCGCAACATACGAGCCCCGGCGGATACGGCGATGGCCAAACCACGAATCATTCGCAAGTACGCTAACCGGCGCCTCTACGACACGGAGGCGAGCCGGCACATCAACAAGGATGACGTGCGCAAGCTGATCGCGGCCGGCAAGGACGTTCGTATCGTCGAGGACGGCAGCGGCGATGACATCACGCGCAGCGTGCTGCTGCAGCTCGTCGCCGAGCAGGAGCTGGGCGGCAAGCCGGTGCTCTCCGACCAGATGCTGACGCAGATCATCCGCTTCTATGATCATCCGATGCAGGGCGTGCTGGGCAGTTACCTGCAGCAGAGTTTCGAGACCTTCCTGCAGCAACAGTCAACGCTGCAGGAACAGATGCAGGAACTGATGCGGAACGGTCCGTTCGCCGTGATGAAAGACGTTGCGAAGCAGAATATGGAAGCATGGCAGGCCATGCAGAAAGCGTTTCGGGATACCAGGGCGAAAATAGACGATGAGTGACGAAGCCGACAAGAAAAGACTGTTGCCGCCGGAGAAGGCGCGCGAGATCGATCATCACCTGCGGAGCCAGGTCGCCGCGGTCACCCGCGGCGTGTCCCCGGTGGACGTGGCGGCGGCCGTCGTCGACTGGGCGGGGCACCTCGTGCTGTCCCCGGGCAAGCTGTTGTCCCTGGCGGAGAGCCTGGCGCGCAACGGCGTGGAACTCGCGAAGATCGGCACCCGGCTGGGGCAACCGGACAGCAGCGACCTGCCGGCGATCGTGGATCGCCGCATGCTCTCGGAAGACTGGCAGAAGTGGCCGTTCAACGTCTTCGCGCACGGTCACCGGCTCGCCAAGGGCCTGGCTACCGAGGCGACGACGGGCGTCGACGGCGTCAGCCGGGATCACGAGCAGCTGGTGAGTTTTCTCGCCAACCAGATCGTCGAAATGGCGTCCCCCGCGAACATCCCCGTCACCAATCCCGAGTTCATCACGACGACCCGTGCGGAGCGCGGCGCGAACCTGAAGCGCGGCGTGCGCAACCTGGCCGAGGATATGCGGCGCAAGCGCAGCGGCGAACTCCCGCAGGGCCTGGAAGAATTCGCGGTGGGGCGGGATATCGGCATCACGCCGGGGAAGGTCGTCTTCCAGAACCGGTTGTTCGAGCTGATCCAGTACTCGCCGCAGACCGACGACGTGGTAGCGGAACCCGTTCTCATCGTGCCGGCGTGGATCATGAAGTATTACATCCTCGACCTGTCGCCGCGGAACTCGCTGGTCCGGTACCTGGTCAGCCAGGGCAAGACGGTGTTCATCATGTCGTGGAAGAACCCCGACGAGAAAGACCGCGACCTCGGCATGCACGAGTACCTGCACGATGGCGTGATGGCCGCGATCGACGCCGTCGGCGCAATCGTCCCCGAACGCAAGATGCATGCCGTCGGTTATTGCCTCGGCGGCACGTTGCTGTCGATCGCGGCGGCCTACATGGCACGGGAGGGAGACGACCGGCTGCAGACCATGTCGCTGTTCGCCGCGCAGATCGACTTCCGCGAGGCGGGCGAAATCACGACGATGCTCGGCGAGGGTACGTTCACGTTCCTCGAGGCATTGATGCGCAAGCAGGGCTACCTCGCCATGGAGAACATGACGGGTGCGTTTGCGGCCCTGCGCGTGTCGGATCTCGTCTACGATCCGATGATGCAGCGCTACCTGCTCGGCAAGGACCGCAGCCTCAACGACCTGATGGCGTGGAACGAGGACGGGACGCGCATGCCCAGCAAGATGCACACCGAGTACCTGCGCAATTGCTACATGGAGAACAACCTCGCGGAGGCGCGCTACGAGGTCAACGGCAAGCCCGTGTGCGTCGGCGATATCCGGGTGCCCGCGTTCGTGCTGGGTACGGCGACCGACCACGTCGCGCCGTGGAAGTCCGTGTACAAGGCAGTGCGGCTCATGAACAACGAGGCGACCTTCGCGCTGACGACGGGCGGACACAACGCGGGTATCGCCTGCTGCCCGGACCATCCGCGGCGCAAGCACTGGATCGCGACGCGCCAGCCCGGCGACCTGTACGTCGATCCGGAGCAGTGGCAGGCGGAGAACGAACTCGTGGACGGATCGTGGTGGCCGGCCTGGGATGCCTGGCTGGATGCGCGCAGCAGCGGGGAGCGCGTGGCGCCGCCGGCGATGGGCAGGGCGAAGGCGGGCTACAAGCCGCTGCGCGACGCGCCCGGGCTCTATGTGTTCGGCTGATTTTTGCAGCGCACCCGGCGCGCGAGTTGCTTCCGGGTGTCGGTTTCTGCTGGCGTGAATTTTATAAGTAATTGTTTTTCAAGAAAATATGTCGACCAGGAAAAAGTTGAAAAAAATTGTTGCAACGCAACAATCCCGGCGTTATACTGCACCGCAACAAGTCCCCCAACCGGAGTAAACCGCCATGATCGACATCCAGAAGCAGTTCAGCGAACAGCTCGACCAGTTTACGCAGTACCAGAAAGAAGCCATCGAGAAGATGCAGTCCAAGAGCGCTGCAGGCGTCGAAGGCTGGGAGAAGTTCGCCCGTTACAACCTCGCGCTGATGAACGACGTCGTCGACTTCAGCGTTCAGCAGGCTCGCCTGGCCACGAAGGCTTCGGAGCCCGAGGAGTTCTTCAACAAGCAGATGGACAACGTTTCAGCTTTCGCCAAGGTCGTCGAGGGTCGTACCAAGGAATACATCGACCTCCTGTCTGCCGCTGCGTCGAGCGCAACGGAAGAGCTGCAGGAAGCGACCAAGGAAAACGTCGTCAAAGCCGTAAAGAAGAGCGCCTGAATCCCCCCCTATCAGATGCCTTGATCGGATCTGAGTCTGCGGGCGACGGAGCCATCCGTCGCCCGTTTTTTTTGCCTGTGTGTAACGCCGCATGACGGGCAGCGATCGCGGTTACGTGTTGACGCGGATCGAAGGTCCGGTTGCCACGGTTACGCTCAACCGGCCGCAACGGCACAACAGCATCGTGCCCGGGTTGCTCAGGGAACTGGGCGCGGCGATTGCCGACTGCGAAGCCGAGCCGGGCGCGAGGATTCTCGTGCTGTGCGCGGCAGGCCCGTCCTTTTCGACCGGCGGCGACCTGCGTGGCTTCCGCGAGCATGCGCAGGACATCGCGCGCTATGCCCACGACCTCGTCGGCCTCCTGAATGACACCATCATTCGTCTCTACGATTGCCGTTTGCCGGTCATCGCGGTCGTGAACGGGCAGGTGACCGGGGGCGCGCTCGGCCTGGTACTCGCAGCCGACATCGTGCTGGTAACCGACCGCGCCTCGTTCACGCCGTATTACGTCGAGGCGGGTTTCAGTCCCGACGGCGGCTGGACGGCAATCCTGCCCGACGTCATCGGCCGCACGCGTGCGACCAGCGTCCAGCTCCTCAACCAGACGATCACGGCGGCGCAGGCGCTCGACTGGGGGCTCGCGACCGCCTATGCCGAGGATGCCGGACTGGAGCAGGCGATCGCCGAGCTCTGCGAGCAACTGCTGGGCAAGAAGACCGGCAGCGTGCGCTGCACCCGGCAGCTGACGCGCCCCGCGGACCTCGAGTCGCGGCTCGAACGGGAGCGCGAGCGCTTCGTCGCACAGATCGTGACGGAGGAGGCGATGGCCGGTATAAAGGCCTGGCTCGGCGATGACTGAGGGAAGGCACGGCATGTACGAGGAGTGCTACGTCGAGGCGGCGGACGGGCTGCGTCTTTATTTCAGGGACTACCCCAACGCTTCGTCGCGACCGCCGGTGCTTTGCCTGCCGGGCCTGACGCGCAACAGCCGGGATTTCGAGCCGCTCGCGCTGCGCATCAGCGAAACCCGGCGCGTGATTTCTCCCGACCTGCGCGGCCGCGGCAAGTCCCAGTACGATCCCGAGTGGCGCCATTATCATCCCGGCCAGTACGCGGCGGACCTGTGGCAGCTGCTCGATTCGCTGCAGGTCGAGGAGGCCGTCGTCGTCGGCACGTCGCTCGGCGGCTGGATGGCAATGCTGTTGAATCACCAGCGGCCGGGCCGCATCGCCGCCGCCGTGATGAACGACATCGGTCCGGAGGCGGACCCGGGCGGCATCGCCCGGGTCGTCGCAACGGCGGGCCTGCTCGACGTCGTCGGCAGCATGGCCGACGCGATCGAGCAGGCGAAGTCGGTCTACTCGATTGCGTATCCCGACTGGGGTGCCGAGCAGTGGCGGGTCTACACCGAATCCACCTACAGGATGCTGGACGACGGGCGCTTCGACCTCAATTTCGATCGCAACATCGGTCACGCGGCCCGCGAAGGCGTGTCCGGTCTCGAGGTCGACCCGTGGGCGATGTTCGACGGACTTTCCAACGTCCCTACCTTGCTGATCCACGGGGTGCTGTCGGATATCCTGACCGCGCCCATCATCGAAAAAATGCGCCAGCGCAAGCCCGACCTGCAGGTCGTTCCGGTCCGCGAACGCGGGCATGCGACGTTACTCGACGAACAGGAGGCAC